>CAXUMV010000049.1:13679-14086 GCA_964252065.1 uncultured Lichenihabitans sp. | reverse complement strand
TGCGGGCTTGCGGGGCAGGTCGTAAATCTCGAAGCGGTTGACGACGGGGGCGAACATCGCGTCCGCGGCCGTGAACGCGCCGAACAGGAACGGCCCGCCGTCCCCGTAGCCGTGCCGGGTCGTCGCCCAGACGGTCTCGATCCGGTCGACGTCGGCCTGGACCGCCTCGCTGGTTGCAATGGGCCGGACGGGGCGGCGCATGTTCATGGGGCAGGCCTTGCGGAGGTCCGGGTAGCCGGCGTGCATCTCGGCGGCGACGGTCCGGGCGATCGCGCGCGCGAGCCGATCCCGCGGCCACACCGCCACCTCCGGATGGGCGTCGGCCAGGTAGTCCATCAGTTCGCGGTCAATCACGCCGCCGCAGACCACGCCCACCGCGCCCACGTCCGCCGCCCTGCGCAAGGCCG
>CAXUMV010000049.1:9517-13669 GCA_964252065.1 uncultured Lichenihabitans sp. | reverse complement strand
GCCAGCGACTCCCAGATCACCAGCCCCTCGGCGGCCAGCGCGGGCAGCTTGCCGGTCGGCGAATGCCGCAGGATGTCGACCCGCGTGGTCGGCAGGTCGAGCGGGATCACCTCCTCCTCGAACGGCAGGCCGAAATGCCGCATCAGGAGCCACGGCCGCAGCGACCACGACGAGTAGGCCTTGTTGGCGATGAAGAGACGCGTTGCCATGGCCGACCTCCGGGACGCTGCTATGATGCCCGCGGCGCGCCGGCCGGCAAGCCAAGACTCGTGATGGGTTCCATCACGGGACCTGATGAGAGGTGCGGCGGCACGATGCTGGGGTTCTCGCTGGCGGACGACGTCGCCATGGCCGTCTTCCTCGGCGCCTGGGTCGCCTACTACCTGTTCGTGGAACGCTCGCCGGTGGGGCGGCGGGGCCTCAACGCGCTCATGAACGAGTACCGGCTCCGCTGGATGCTGGAGATGCAGCATCGCGAGAACCGGATCGTCGATGCCTCGCTGCTCGCCACGATCCAGAGCAATGCCGCCTTCTTCGCCTCGACCTCGCTGATCGCCATCGGTGGCGCCCTGGCCCTCCTGCGGGGGACGGACGACATCCTGCGGATCCTCGTCGATTTTCCGCTGGGGGGCTCGGTCAGCCGCACGGGTTTCGAGCTGAAGGTGGTCGGGCTGACGCTCATCTTCGGCTATGCGTTCTTCAAGTTCGCCTGGGCGTCGCGGCTCTACAGCTACGAAGCGATCCTGGTGGGGGCGACGCCGGGCCCGACCTCCGGCCGCGCGGAGCAGCGCCGTCTCGTGGCCCTGCGGGCCGCCGAGATGAACATCGTCGCGGGGCGGCATTTCAACCGCGGGCTGCGCGCCATCTTCTTCGCCGTCGCCTATCTCGGCTGGTTCGTGAGCCCCTACGTGATGATGGGCTGCACGGTGCTGACCCTCTACGTCCTGTGGTCGCGCCAGT
The DNA here is from genome assembly GCA_964252065.1 of uncultured Lichenihabitans sp. Lineage (GTDB taxonomy): Bacteria > Pseudomonadota > Alphaproteobacteria > Rhizobiales > Beijerinckiaceae > Lichenihabitans. The sequence goes on along the minus strand of CAXUMV010000049.1, from coordinate 12,709 downwards.
TCGCCTCCGATGCGCAGGCCGCGGTGCTCCTGGAGCTGCCCGACGATTGGGGGACGGGCGGCACGAACGCCTGACGCGGGTCAGGGCGCCGGCAGCAGCGTCCGGGTGCGCCCGCTCAGGCGGTAGACGATGAGGCCGGTCCATTCGCGCACGGCGAGATCCAGCCGCTGCAGGTTGCCGACGATGGTCAGCGAGGGCCGCCAGTCGGAGGCGTCGCCCCGGGTGCGGTAGTCGACGGGATCGGGGATGACCGGCCAGCCATTGGCGCGGAACAGCGCCACCGCCCGCGCCATGTGGAAGGCGGAGGTCACGAGCAGCCAGCGCTGCCCGGACTCGGGCCCCACGATGGCTTTGGTGAAGCGCACGTTCTCGTCGGTGTTGCGCGAGCGGTCCTCGAGCGTGATGCGGCTGTCCGGGATGCCCATGTCGAGCCACAGGCGGTGCACGTCGGCCGCCTCGCTGAGCACCGTCCCTCCCAGAACCCCCGATCCGCCGGTGAAGACCAGCCGCGCCGAAGGAAAGCGCCGCGCGAGGATCACGGCTTCGGTCAGCCGGTCTGCGGCCTCGACGATCGCGACCCTGCCGCGCGCGAGCGCGAGCCGCTCGTCGGTCGAGCCGCCGAGCACGATGATGCCGGTCGGCGGGGCGAGGTCGGCCGCGGGCGGCGGGAAGCGGTCCTCGATCGGCCGCAGCAGGAGGGCGCCGGAGGGCAGCACGCCGCCCACGAACAGCCCCGCGGCGGCAAGGAGAGCGACGGCCCGCCCCGCGCGCATCCGTCCCGCCGCCAGCAGCCCCGCCCCGACCGCGACGGCGCCGAGCAGCACCGTCGAGGGCGCCGCCACCAGCCAGAACAGTTTGGAGATGAGGAAGAAGATGGGATGTCCTCTGTGAAGCGGCCGGGCTTCGGCTCACCGGATACTGCCCTTCTCCCGCTCCGCGGGAGAAGGTGGCCAAAGGCCGGATGAGGGGATCCTCGATCGGTGAGTCCCCTCATCCGCCCTGTCGGGCACCTTCTCCCGCGGAGCGGGAGAAGGGGATCGTCCGGACGGGTTCCGCTACATGGTGCCCGAGATGTAGATTGATTTACCGCGCTCGCAAACCACAGCAGCGCCCGACACACTGCACTTTCAAGAGGACGGGACCGCCATGCACAGCCTCCACCGCGTCGCGACCCTCGCCGTCATCCTCGCCGGCGGCACCGGACTGGCCGCGGGACAGGGCGCGCCACCCGCGCCCCAGGCGGCGGCCGACAGCGTCAGCGGCGCGGCGGCGTGGGAGCGGCTCAAAGGGAACACCATCACCGGCAAGGCCGGCGGCCAGGCGTTCTCCGAGTTCTTCGATCCGGCGGGCGGGGTCCGGTACGTCGACAAGGACGGGCTCTCGACCGGGACGTGGGCGGTGCAGAACGCCAAGGTCTGCTTCGACTTCCCCGACGACGACGACCGCACCTGCTCGGCCTTCACGGTCAAGGGCGCGGCGGGGACCGCCGTCGACGACGATGGGGAGACGATGCACTTCGCCATCGAGCCCGGAAACAGCAAGGGGCTCTAGCGACCGTTGCGTCAGTTGCCGGCCATGCGCAGGAGGTCGCCGCCGCCGGTGAAATCCTGCCACTGCTCCGCGGTGCCGAAGAAGGCGTTGCGATCCACCTTGCCGGCGATGCCGTCGATGTGGCCGTCCGACTGGTATTGCCAGAAATGCCAGCGCCGGTCGCCGTAGCGGACGGTCGGGAAGTACTTGGTGCTGCGCACCCAGATCGGATAGTCGGTCAGCGCCCCGCCCGACAGGATGGCGGCGTAGAAGTCCACGGTCGTGTAGATCACCGGCTTCTTGCCGTAGTGCCGCTCCATCTCGGCCAGCATCAGCCGCATCTCGGCGATGGTCTGCTCGGGGTAGAGCTTGCGCTTGCAGGTCTTGGAGGTCGGCGTCGCCTCGACGTCGAGCACGGGAGGCAGGGCGTCCGGCTCGACGGGCGCCACGCGCTCGAAGAAGGCCATCTCCTCCTGCCAGGGCCGGCACCAGTAGACGAAGTGGTAGGGCCCGCGCCGCACGCCGGCCGCCTTCGAATTCTGCCAGTTCTCCCAGAACCGCTCGTCCTGGTGGTCGCCGCCCTCGCTCGCCTTGATCCATGCGAAGCGCACCCCGGCGCCCTTCACGCGGTCCCAGTCGATCAGGCCCTGGTACTTCGAGACGTCGATGCCGTGGATGGCGTAGTCGCTCGCGTGCGGCATGTCGCTCATCTCGAGGGAGCCGACGCTCGCCGCGCAGCCGCCGAGACTGAGTGCGAGCGCCAGCGCCAGCAGAACGGAGACCTTGCGCATCGCTCGTTGCAGCCTCTCACCCATGAACAGGACCGGTACAATGGAAGCCGACGTCGTAACGGGCCGTTAAAGCGCGAGGGGAGCCGTGACGCCGGTCACGGCAGCAGCACCGTCGCGCCGCTCGTCTGCCGGCCTTCGAGCGCCCGATGGGCCTCGGCCGCATCCTTGAGGGCGAACCGGTTGGTGATCTCGATCCGGACCTTGCCGGCGCGCACGACGCTCGTCAGCCGGTCCGTCATGGCGATGAGCTCGGGCCGCGTGCCGGCGAAGCTCCCCAGCGTCGGGCGCGTCACGAACAGCGATCCCTTGGAGGCCAGCAGGGAGATGTCGAAGGCCTTGATCGGCCCGGAAGCGGACCCGAAGCTCACGAGCGTGCCATGCGGCCGCAGGCAGTCGAGCGATGCGGGAAAGGTCGCCTGCCCGACCCCGTCGTAGACGACGTGGCACTTGGCGCCGCTCGTGATGTCGGCCACGCGCGCCACGAAGTCCTCGGTCCGGTAGAAGATCACGTGGTCGGCGCCGTGCGCCTTGGCGAGCTCGCCCTTATCGGGGGTGCCGACGGTGCCGATCACGGTGGCGCCGATCGCCTTGGCCCATTGGCAGAGGATCTGGCCGATGCCGCCCGCGGCCGCATGCACGAGCACGATGTGGCCGGGTTCGACCTTGAACGAGCCGCGCAGCAGGTACTCCGCCGTCAGGCCCTTCAGCATCATCACGGCGGCGGTCTCGAAGGCGATGTCGTCCGGCAGCACCACGAGCTTCTCGGCGGCCACCAGCCGTTCCTCGGCATAGGCGCCGATCGTATTGGTCCGGCCGAAGGTGCGGGTGCGCAGCACCGCGTCCGCCGCCTCGCGCCAGTGCGCCGTGCCGA
>CAXUMV010000049.1:8212-9507 GCA_964252065.1 uncultured Lichenihabitans sp. | reverse complement strand
CGTAGGCGACGCGGTCGCCGGGCCGGACGTCCGTGACGCCGTCGCCGACGGCCAGGACCTCGCCCGCTCCCTCGCTGCCGGGCGTGAAGGGCAACGGGTTCGGGTAGAGGCCGGTGCGGTGGTAGGTATCGATGAAGTTGAGCCCGATCGCGCGCTGGCGGACGAGCGCCTGGCCGGGCCCCGGCCGGCCGGGATCGACGTCCTCCCAGCGCATCACCTCCGGGCCGCCGAACGCGTGGATACGGATCGCCTTGACCACACCTGCCTCGCGGGGTTGTTCGCTACTTGAAGCCAAGCATACGCGGGACCCGGGGTGGGGGCAAAGCCGGGCGCGGCCCGGGCGCGTTCAGAGGCGGCGGAAGACGTCCAGCCGGTAGTCCGTGTTGCGCGCGGCGTGCAGCGCCTCGACCGCCGGGCCAAGCGCCCGGGCGAGGTGGTCTGCGCTTTCCCGGCCGTTCGAGACGGGGCCTTTCTTGCCCACCCAGTGCACCAGCACGAGGTTGCCTCCCGCCGCGAGGCTGGAGCTGAGGCGCTTGGCCAGCGCCGCGAGATCGGCTTCGCCCAGGTAGTCGAGGACTTCGGAGATCACGACGAGGTCGAAGCGGCCCTCCGGCCACTCCGCGGGCACGAAGAGCGGGGCGAAGCGCACGTGCGGGGAGCCCGCATTGCGGCGGCGGGCCTCGGCCAGCGCCGCCTCCGCGGGCTCGATCGCAAGGAGCTCGTCGCAGCGCCCGGCCAGCATCGCGGTCAGGACCCCGATGGAGCAGCCGACGTCCAGCGCCCTCGCGTAGCGTGGCCGCGGCAGCGCCGCCAGGGTGGCGGCATATTTGACCGCCTCGTAGGGGCTCGTCGCGTAGCGCCACGGGTCCGGCTTAGCGGCGTAGAGCTGCTCGAAATGGGCTCGGTCCAGGCTTTCGCTGCGCAAGGCGACCAGTCCGGCTCGCGTGAGACGTAACGAAGGCTACAGAGAAAACAGCCCCTTGGCGAGGCTGTGGAGGCAGGTCAGCACCGCGGCCACGACGAACGCCTCGAGAGTCCCGATCAGCGAATTCACGATACGCAACTCATCACTCCGCCACAGCACAGACACGGCTTATGGCAAGACAAGCGTTAACGGCGCTTTACCACGCCGCATCGGGATACGGTGTCGACCGCCCGGGGTCGTCATCGCGAGGCGCGAAGCGCCGTGACGATCCATCTCCAGTGCGGAAGCCCGACGATGGATCGCCGCGTTTCGCTCGCGATGACGGCACTGGTTGCAGAACAGCCCCTTCAGACAGACCCGGACAGGTTTC
>CAXUMV010000049.1:6008-8202 GCA_964252065.1 uncultured Lichenihabitans sp. | reverse complement strand
ACGCAGCGAAAAAGCGCATTGGTCTTGCCCACGCCGCCGGAGGGCGACAAAGTCGCGGCCGTATTCAGGAACGCGCGAGGACGCGCGACCTCGGGGAGGCTGGCGCATGCTGACGAAAGACATCCAGGTTCTCGATCCGCGCTTCAAGAAGCTCGTGTTCGGCAACGTCCATGTGGAAAAGCTGTGGACAGGCAGCCGCTGGGCCGAAGGGCCGGCCTATCTCCCGGCCGGCAAATACCTCGTCTGGTCGGACATCCCGAACGATCGCGTCATGCGCTACGACGAGACGGACGGGTCGGTCTCGACCTTTCTCGCGCCGGCCATGAACCACAACGGCCACACGGTCGACCGCCAGGGGCGGCTCATCTGCTGTGAACATCGGGGACGATGCGTGTCCCGCATCGACTTCGACGGGCGGCGGACGGTGCTGGTCGATACCGTCGACGGCAAGCGCCTCAACTCGCCCAACGACGCCGTCGTGAAGTCCGACGGCACCATCTGGTTCTCAGACCCGACCTACGGCATCGACACCGACTACGAGGGCGATGCGAGCCCCTCCGACCTCGGCGCCAGCCACGTCTACCGCTTCGACCCCAGGACCGGGGCGACCACCGCGGTCGCGGAGGATTTCGTGCAGCCGAACGGCCTGTGCTTCTCCCCGGACGAGACGCTGATGTACATCGCCGACACGGGGTCGTCCCATGTCGAGGACGGCCCGCGTCACATCCGCGTCTTCGCGGTCTCGGGCGCGGGTGATCGCCTGAGCGAGGGGCGGCTGTTCGCCACCTGCGACGTCGGCATGTTCGACGGCTTCCGCTGCGACACGAACGGCAATCTGTGGACCTCCGCCGGGGACGGCGTGCACTGCTACGCGCCCGACGGCACCCTGCTGGGCAAGATCCTGCTGCCCGAGGTAGCGGCGAACCTCTGCTTCGGCGGCCCCAAGAGCAATCGCCTCTTCATCTGCGCGACGACGAGCCTCTACGCGATCTACGTCAACGCTCGCGGCGCGTCCTGGCCCGCCTAGGCGGCGAGCGAGCGGCCCAGCAGGGCGTCGAGCTGCGCCTGGGCGCCCGCGCGGTCGAAGGGCGCAGGCGGCCCGATCCGGGCGGTGGCGGCCGCGATCCGGCGGGCGGTGTCGCCTGCGACCGGCCGCGCCTCGGCGGCGACCGCCCGCGCCTCCTCGGCGACGCCGTTGCAGTGCAGGAGGATGTCGCAGCCGGCCTCGCGCGCGGCGGCCGCCCGCTCGCCGAGCGAGCCGCTCAGCGCGTTCATCGACAGGTCATCGGTGAGCAGCAGCCCGTCGAACCCGAAGACGCCGCGGATGATCTCGTCCACGATGCGCCGTGAGGTCGTCGCGGGCCGGTCCAGGTCGAGGGCCGTGTAGACGAGGTGGGCGGTCATGGCCGCCGGCAGGTCGGCCAATTGCCGGAACGGCTCGAAATCGATGCGGCCGAGCGTCGCCCGGTCGGCGGTCACGACCGGCAGGGCGTGATGGCTGTCGACCGCGGCCCGGCCATGGCCGGGCATGTGCTTGACGACGGGAAGCACCCCGCCGGCCATCAGCCCCTCGGCGAAGGCGCGGCCGAGGCGGACCACCGTCTCCGGATCGGTCCCGAAGGCCCGGTCCCCGATGACGTCGTGGCTGCCGGGCGCCCGCACGTCGAGCACGGGGGCGCAGTCGGCCGTGATGCCGATGCTGCGAAGGTCGTCGGCGACCAGCCGCGCGCCGAGCCTTGCGGCGGTCTCGGCGTCCTCGATCGAACGTCCCGCGGCGTAGAGCGCGGCCGCGGGATAGGACAGCCAGTGCGGAGGACGCAGCCGCTGCACGCGGCCGCCTTCCTGGTCGATGAACACGGGGGCCTCCGGCCGGCCCACCGCGGCCCGGAAGGCGGCGCAGAGCGCCGCGACCTGCGCCGGCTCCTCGACGTTGCGGCGGAACAGGATGAGGCCCCAGGGCCGGCTCTCGGCGAAGAAGCGCGTTTCGTCATCCGACAGCGTCGGGCCCGCGCAGCCGCAGATCAGCGCCAGCACGCTCGCGTCGACCCCACCCATCAGCGGGCCACGAAGCAGCCGCCGCCACCCGCCTGCACCTTGGCGCAGAGCGCCTTGGCGGTGTCCTGCGACAGGTTTCCGACCCGGATGCGGTAGACCGTCTTGCCGCCGGACTGCGCCTTGTAGATCGACGGCTTCA
>CAXUMV010000049.1:3478-5998 GCA_964252065.1 uncultured Lichenihabitans sp. | reverse complement strand
CCGAAGTCGTCGGCATATTTCTGGCCGAGTCTCGAGGCGGCCGCCTGCCCCTCGGCTTCGCTCAGCGCGGCGCCGAGCTGGATGGCGAAGCTCCCGGTGGCTTTCTCCGCGGGGACCATCGCGGCGGGCTCGGGCGTGGCCGGCGCCTCGGCGGCCGGGCCGGCGTCGGCGACGACCACGGGCGCGGCCTCGGCGGGCTTGGCCTTCGGCTTGGGCGCCACGCGGGCGACCGGCTTGGTCTTGGGCGTCGCCACGCTGGTCCGGGCCTGCGCCGCCGCCGAGCCGTCCGGCGCCGTGCTGGCGGCCGGCTTGGTGGGAGGCACCCGGGCCGTGGTCTTGCCGACCGGGGGCGTCGCGGCCTCGACCGTGGCGGTCGGCGCCGCATCGACGACGGCCGGCTCGGGCGGGGATGGAGCGGCCGCGACGGGCGGCGGGTCGCGCGTCACCGGAGGCAGGGCGGTCCGTGTGTCGAAGGCCAGGCTCGCCTCCTGGGTGGCGGCGCTGACCGGCGGAGCCGCGGGCGCCGGCGCAGCGTCGGCGATGATCGAGCCGTCCGGCCGGACCAGGATCGTCTTGACCTTGCGCGGCTCGGGGAACGGGCTCGGCGGGGCGGCCGGCGCATCGGCCACCTCGGGCGCGGCGGGCTTGATGGCCTGGGCCAGATCCACCGGCTGCTCGATGGCGTTGACCACCTTGGCCTCGGCGGTGCCGTCGTTCTTGTTCTTGTCCAGCAGCTTGGAGGGCTCGGAAGGGGCATCCTCGCCGGCCGGGGGCGTCTCGGGCTGCACCTTGCTCGGGCCGGTCGCGGCCAGGATGGTCGGGGTCTCGCCGGCGATGGCCGTGGAGGCCGAGGGCTTGGCCAGGAAGCTCGCCGCGAGCCCCCCGCCGGTGAGCGCGATCACGGCGGCCAGCACGACCAGCGTGCGTCCGGCACTGGCCGGCTCGGCCGGCGCCGTCTCCCGGACGGCGGTCAGGGCGGGTGCATCGGCCTCCTGCTCCTCGCCGGCGCCGCGCGCCCACAGGTCGGGGGCCGGCTCGATGAGACGATGCTCGCGCGGCGAAATGCTCGGGAACCGCGGCACCACCCGCTCCCACGCCTGCGGCTCCGGCAGGGGGGAATGGACGACGGCCGGCTCGGTCGGCGCGCCGGGCTCCTCGCCCGCATCGAGGCCCTCGTGGCAGGCGTCGTCGAAGGCCATGGGCGGCGCGGCCGGCTTCACGGGAGCCGGCAGACCTCCCGCATCCGGCCGGAACGGATCCTGCTGGCCCACGAGGCGCGCGAGCTCCGCCAGAGCGTCCGAGGGCGCCTGTCCGATCGAACGGATGCGGCGGTCGAACTCCTCTGCTCCGCTGAGAGCCCTGGAGCGTGCCGTGGAATCACTCATCCCCTACCCCGCGTTGCAGCGGTCTTGCGACACGCGTCGATGGAGGCCGCCGGCCTGACCCGGAACGCCGGGCCCGCCGTCCGCACGAGAGCCGGATCGCCGTTCCCGCGGCCGCGCCGAACCGCGCCGTCCGTCACCGCATCTCGTCCGGCGCGTCGACGCCGAGCAGACCGAGACCTGACGCGAGGATCGAAGCGCACACCGTGACCAGAGCGAGCCTCACGCTCGTCATCTCTCGGCGATCTTCGTTAATAAATCGTAATTCCGGTAAATCTTTACCGCGGTTCCACTGGGCGTGCAACAAACTCGCCAGCTCGTGCAAATAGAAGGCGATGCGGTGCGGTTCGTGCGCCGCCGCCGCGGCTGCGATCTGCCGGGGATATTGCGCCACCATCTTGAGGAGCGCGATCTCGCCCGCGTCGGTCAGCAGCCCGAAAGGCGCCTCGGCCAGCGCCGCCGGGCCGAGATCGAGGTCCGGCAGCGTCGATGCGGCGATCCGCAGCACCGAGCGGCACCGGGCATGCCCGTACTGCACATAGAAGACGGGGTTGTCCTTGGACTGCTCGACCACCTTGGCGAGGTCGAAGTCCAGCACCGCGTCGTTCGAGCGGAACAGCATCATGAACCGCACGGCGTCGCGGCCCACCTCGTCGACGACCTCGCGCAGGGTCACGAAGTCGCCCGAGCGCTTGGACATCTTGACCGGCTCGCCGCCGCGCATCAGCCGGACGAGCTGGCAGAGCTTCACGTCGAGCACGGCCTGCCGGCCCGATAGGGCCGCCACCGCGGCCTGCATGCGCTTGACGTAGCCGCCATGGTCGGCGCCGAGCACGTCGATTAGGGCCGTGAAGCCGCGGTCGAGCTTGGTCTTGTGATAGGCGATGTCGGAGGCGAAGTAGGTGTAGCTGCCGTCCGACTTCAGGAGCGGTCGGTCCACGTCGTCGCCGAAACCGGTCGAGCGGAACAGGGTCTGCTCGCGGTCCTCCCAGTCCTCCGGCGCCTGGCCCTTCGGCGGGGGAAGCCGGCCCTGGTAGACGAGCCCTCGCCCGCGCAGGGCCTCGACGGCCCGCTCGACCGCATTGCCGCCCGGCTCCGGCCGCACCAGCGAGCGCTCGGAGAGGAACACCTCGTGCCG
>CAXUMV010000049.1:0-3431 GCA_964252065.1 uncultured Lichenihabitans sp. | reverse complement strand
CCATCATCATGGCGATGGCGGTGTCGCGGACGACAGGCAGCCAGTCGGTCTCGGACTGCTCCAGCAGGGCGCGCCCGTGCGCGGCCGCGAGCGCCGCCCCGACCGGCACGAGATAGTCGCCCGGGTAGAGCCCCTCGGGGATGGCGCCGACGGTCTCCCCCAGCGCCTCGCGGTAGCGCAGGAACGCGGACCGGGCGAGCACGTCGACCTGCGCGCCGGCATCGTTGATGTAGTATTCCCGCGTCGCCGGCCGTCCCGCGAAGTCGAGCAGCGAGGCGAGGGCGTCGCCGAACACCGCCCCGCGGCCGTGGCCGACATGCATGGGCCCGGTCGGGTTCGCGGACACGTACTCGACATTGACCGCGCCCCCGGCCCCGGCCGCCCCGCGGCCGAAAACGGGCCCCGCGGCCAGCGCGGCCTGCAGGAGGCGCCCGTAGACGGCCGGCCGCAGCGTGACGTTGATGAAGCCGGGGCCCGCGACCTCGGCGGCCTCGACATCGTCGTCGCCGCTGAGGTCCGCCGCGAGCGCGGTCGCGAACTGCCGCGGCGTCGGGTAGCTCGCCTTGGCGTCGCGGGCGTAGACCATGGCGGCGTTGATCGCGAGGTCGCCGTGGGCGGCATCGCGCGGCGGATCCACCGTGAAGCGGGACAGATCGAGCGTCGACGGCAGGCGGCCGTCATCAATGCGGGCCTGCAGGAGGGCCGCGGTGCGGCGTCGAAAGTCGGCGAAGAGATCCATGCGGCCCCGCAGTCCCCGCATCGGTCGGCGGTGCGCCCGCGGGTATCGAGAGCCGCCCCGGGGCTGGCTCGCGCTCCTAGACGAATTCGAACGAAGCGTCAAAAAGGCGCCTGTACTCGCCGACGGCCTGGCGGTCCGTCAGGCCGGCCACGTAGTCGCCCACGGTCCGGGCCGCGGCATCGGCATCGCGGGCCGCCTCCGCCTGCGACGCCCAGGGCGCCGGCAGGCGGCCGGGGTCGGCGAGCAGCGCCTCGGTCACCTGGCCCACCAGCCATTTCGCCCGCGCCCGCAACGCGTGCAGCCGCGGATGCCGGTACATCCGGGCGGACAGGAAGCCCTTGATCTCGCGTTCGGCGCCGGCGAGGGCCGGCGACAGCGCGATCACGGGGTGGTCGAGCCGGCGCACCGCCGCGGCATCCGCCGGGGCGGCGGCGTCGAGCCGGCGGGTCGACTCCTCGAGCGCGTCGGTCACGAAACGATCGATGACGCCCCGCGCCATGGCGAAGGGCAGCCGATCCGCCGCGACGTCGGGCCGGCTGGACGTCAGGCCGTGCTGCAGGTCCGCCAGGAGCGGCACCGCCGCGGCGTCTTCGAGCGTGAAGAAGCCGGCCTGCAGCCCGTCGTCGAGATCGTGGGCGTTGTAGGCAATGTCGTCGGCGAGCGCGGCCACCTGCGCCTCGGCGCTCGGGAAGCTCGCAAGATCGAGGCCGAGCCTCTCGCCATAGGTGCTCAGCAGAGGCGAGGGCGCCAGGCACGGCCCCTTGCGCTTGGCGAGCCCCTCGAGGGTGGTCCAGGTGAGGTTCAGGCCGTCGAAGTCGAGGTAGCGGCGCTCGAGGTCGACGACGATCCGCAGGCTCTGGACGTTGTGGTCGAAGCCGCCGTGGGCCTTGAGCGCGGCATCGAGGCCGTCTTCGCCCGTGTGCCCGAACGGGCCGTGGCCGAAATCATGCGCCAGCGCCAGCGCCTCGGCGAGGTCTTCGTCGAGGGTCAGGGCGCGGGCGAGGCTGCGGGCGATCTGGGCCACCTCGAGCGTGTGGGTGAGGCGTGTCCGGTGCAGCTCGCCCTCCTGCGGAACCAGCACCTGCGTCTTCTGGGCGAGGCGCCGGAACGCGACCGAGTGGACGAGCCGGTCGCGGTCGCGCTGGAACGCCGTGCGTCCGGCGGCGGCCGGTTCGGGATAGGCGCGAGGGCCGGGATCGGAGGCGTCGGCCGCGTAGGCGGCGAGATCGTGGGTGCGGGCGCCCGTCACATCGACGGCCGGTGTGAAGGCGCGACGAGGGGACGTTGCGGGGCGGATCGCGAACGCCTATTTTCGATTGCGATGGCCTCGCCGAAGGGGCCAGGGAGTGATGTCATGGATGCGACCACCACCGAGGCTGCGGTGACGTTATCGCCGCGCGCCGCCGCGCAGGTCAACAAGGTCCTGGCCAAGGAAGGGCCCGGCAGCTTCCTGCGTGTCGCGGTCAATGGCGGCGGCTGCTCGGGGTTCCAATACGCCTTCGACATCGTCCAGGCGAGGGAAAGCGACGACCTCGTGGTCGAGCGGGACGGCGCGGTGGTGCTCATCGATCCGGTCTCGATCGGCTTTCTGAGCGGCTCCCGCATCGATTTCGTCAACGATCTGATCGGCCAGTCCTTCAAGATCGAGAACCCGAACGCCACGGCATCCTGCGGTTGCGGCACCAGTTTTACCATCTAGACAGGCCGTGGCCGGCCGCTGCGCTGAACAAAGCGTTTTTCGTGTGACAACGCCGGCCGTGCTCACGAAATCGGCTTGCATTGACGGCGGGTTGTGTCAAGAAGGCAGGCGCTTTACTCGCTTGGAGTGGGTGCCGCGGATGGCGCATGTCTGCGATACGAGAGCGTGACTGTGGATCGGCGCGGCCTCGTCAGATGAGTTTGGGAAGCAGCGTCGGCGGACGAGTACGAACGGTCAATACGAGCAGGTCAGATGAGCAAAGGCAGAGATTTCCGGGGCCCCAAGAAGCGCGGCTTTGATGACGACGGTCCCATGCCGTACGAGCCGCGCAGCGCGCGACCGGCCCGGCCGTTCGGTGGCGGCGGCTTCGGCCAGCCTTCCGGTGGTTTCGAAGGCGGCGGCGGCGCCATGTCGCCCCCCGCAGCGACGGGTCCGGTGGTGGACGCCGTCGTCAAGTGGTTCAAGGCCGACAAGGGGTTCGGCTTCGTCGAGCTGTCGAACGGCACGGGCGATGCTTTCCTGCACATCAACGCCCTCCAGTCGGCCGGCTACGAGACGGTGCCGCCCGGCGCCAAGCTGAAGGTGCATGTGGGCAACGGCGCCAAGGGCGCGCAGGTGACGCGCGTGCTCGAGGTCGACACGGCCGGCGCGCAGGAACGGGCGCCGCAGCGCTCCTTCGATGCGCCGCGCGGACCCCGCCGCGCGCCCGACCCGGCCACCGCCATCTCGGTCTCCGGCAAGGTCAAGTGGTTCGACGACACCAAGGGCTTCGGGTTCGTGTCGAGCAACGACGGCGGCAAGGACATCTTCGTCCACATCTCGATCCTCGGCCCGGCCGGCCTGTCCCATCTCGCCGAAGGGCAGCCGGTCAACATGCGCGTGGTCGACACCCCCAAGGGCCGCGAGGCGCTGTCGATCTCGCTCGGCTGAGTATAGGGCCGGGTGAACCAGCGGATTGTCGGGGCGGGAGCTTGGTGTCTCGCCTTTTTTCTT
>CAXUMV010000048.1:1682-14346 GCA_964252065.1 uncultured Lichenihabitans sp. | reverse complement strand
GGCGGGGCCTGCCGCCTCGACCTCGGCCAGCACTTCGCCCCGCGCGGGATCGGCGGTGGTGAAGCGCGCGGCGCCGGGCAGGGCGACGGGACGGCCCCCGATATGGTTGAGGACGGTCGCAAAGCGCGTCACGGGGCGTCTCCGGCAAGGGCGGGCCATGGGAGCCCCGCGCATCCGATATCGATATACGCGCTTGCCATCGCGGGGGCGACCGCTGCACGATCGGGGCCTGTCGTTCGACGGCCCGCCTCCGGCGCCGACCCTTGGCACGGCTTTGGCATAGCCTTAGGCGAGAACCCTCTATGGTGGAGACCTCGGACCCATGATGCTTCGATCCTTCACGGCCGCGGCCGTCCTCACCGGAGTTCTCGCGGGGCCCGCGCTCGCCGGCGACCCCGACAGCTGCAAGACGGTCCGCTTGTCGGACGTCGGCTGGACCGACGTCACCTCGACCACCGCGCTGACGGCGCGGCTGCTGACCGGGCTGGGCTACACGGCCGACGTCAAGGTCCTGTCGGTGCCCGTCACCTACGCGTCCATGAAGAACAAGGACATCGACGTCTTCCTCGGCAACTGGATGCCGACCCAGGGCAAGGACCGTGCCCCTTACGTCGACGACAAGTCGGTCGTGGTCACCAACGCCAACCTGCCGACCGGCGCCAAGTACACCCTGGCGGTCCCGAAATACATCTACGAGGCCGGGCTCAAGAGCTTCGCCGACATCGGCAAGTTCAGGGACGACCTCGAGGGCAAGATCTACGGCATCGAGCCCGGCAACGACGGCAACCGCCTGGTCACGGACATGATCAAGGAGGACAAGTTCGGGCTGAAGGGGTTCGAGGTCGTGGAGTCGAGCGAGCAGGGCATGCTGGCCCAGGTCGACCGGGCCACCCGGCGCCACAAGGCGGTCGTCTTCCTCGGCTGGGCGCCCCACCCGATGAACGTCAAGTACCCGATGGAGTACCTGTCGGGCGGCGACGACGTGTTCGGGCCCAATTTCGGCGGAGCGATCGTCTACACCAACGTGCGGGCCGGCTGGGCCGAGCAGTGCCCCAACGCCGCCAAGCTCATCGCCAACATGAAGTTCACCGTCGACCAGGAGAACGTCGTAATGGACAAGATCCTGAACGATGGCGAGGACGCTCCCAAGGCGGCCGAGGAGTGGCTCAAGGCCAATCCCAAAGCCGTCGAGGCCTGGACGGCCGATGTCGCCACCTTCGACGGCAAGCCGGGCACCGCGGCTGCCAAGAGCAGCCTCGGCCTCTAGGGCAGGCCGTCCCTCGCGTCCGCCCGCGCGCCGGTGGACGCGGGGCGTGGCTTTGGCGATGATCGGGCGGTGTCTCAGGCGGAGCTGATCCTTTGGAAAACTGGTTCACCGCGGACAAGCTGCCGCTCGGCTCCTCGGTCAAGGTCCTGATCGACTACCTCCAGGACCACGCGTCCGGCTTCTTCGACATGATCACCGACGGCATCGCCTTCCTGATCAACGGCCTGACGAACATCCTGCTCATGCTGCCGCCGCTGGTCCTGGTGATCGCCGTGGCGGCCCTGGCATGGTGGCTGCAGCGCTCGCTGCGCCTGGCGGCCTTCGTGGTGGTCGCCTTCCTGCTGATCATCAATCTCGGCTACTGGAAGGCGACGATGCAGACGATCTCGCTCGTCGGCTTCGCGACGCTGACCAGCGTCCTCATCGGCGTGCCCCTCGGCATCGCCTCGGCCCACCGGCCATGGCTCTACACCGTCATGCGCCCGGTGCTCGACCTGATGCAGACGCTGCCGACCTTCGTCTATCTCATCCCGACCCTGGTCCTGTTCGGCCTTGGGGCGGCGCCGGGCCTCATCTCGACGGTCATCTTCGCCATCGCGGCCCCGATCCGCCTCACCCACCTCGGCATCACCTCCGTCCCCCCGGCGCTGCGGGAGGCCGCGGAAGCCTTCGGGGCCACCCGGCGGCAGCTGCTGTGGAAGGTGGAGGTGCCGCATGCGCTGCCCACCATCATGGCCGGCATCACCCAGTGCATCATGCTCAGCCTGTCCATGGTGGTCATCGCCGCGCTGGTCGGCGCCGACGGCCTGGGGACGCCGGTGGTCCGGGCGCTGGGGCAGGTGAACATCCCGATGGGGTTCGAGGCCGGCACCGCGATCGTGCTGCTCGCCATCGTGCTCGACCGCGTCTGCCGCAGACCCGCGCCGCGCGTGCGGCGGGCATGACGGCGTCCCGGCGGCCGCAAGGAGATCCTCGCTGATGCCGGCCGTCGCATTCAAGGACCTCGACATCGTCTTCGGCAGCCGGAGCCGCGAGGCCCTGGCGCTCATCGACAAGGGCCGGACCCGCGACTACATCCTCGCGGCCACCGGCTGCGTGCTGGGCGCCGCGGGGGTCAACCTCGCCATCGAGCCCGGCGAAATCTGCGTCCTGATGGGCCTGTCGGGCTCGGGCAAGTCCACCGTGCTCCGCGCGGTCAACGGCCTCAACAAGGTGGCGCGCGGCTCGGTGCTGATCGCCCACGACGACCGGGTCATCGACGTCGCCTCCTGCTCGGCCGCCGACCTGCGGATGCTGCGCATGCACCGCATCGCCATGGTGTTCCAGCAGTTCGGTCTCCTGCCCTGGCGCACGGTGCGGGAGAACGTCGGGCTCGGGCTCGAGCTGCGCGGCACCCCGCGCGCCGAGATCGACCGGATGGTCGACGCCAAGCTCGATCTCGTCGGGCTCCGGCAATGGGCGGAGAAGTTCGGCCACGAGCTCTCGGGCGGCATGCAGCAGCGCGTCGGGCTCGCCCGCGCCTTTGCGACAGACGCCGACATCCTGCTCATGGACGAGCCCTTCTCGGCGCTCGATCCCCTGATCCGCACCAAGCTGCAGGACGAGCTCCTGGGCCTGCAGAAGGAGCTGCGCAAGACCATCGTCTTCGTAAGCCACGACCTCGACGAGGCGCTGAAGCTCGGCAACCGCATCGCCATCATGGACGGCGGCCGCATCGTCCAGTGCGGCACGGCGGAGGACATCCTGCTCTCGCCCGCCAACGACTACGTGGCGGAGTTCGTCCGCCACATGAACCCGCTGAACGTGCTGCGCGGCCGCTCCCTCATGACCCCCGAAGGCCAGCTTCGCCGCGACGGCTCGGCCGTGCTGCTCGACGAGGCCGGCCGGCTGCGCGTCGACCTCGACGGCGAGGGGCGGCCCTGCCTCGTGACGCTCGACGGGCGGAAGGGGCGCATGGCTCATGCGGACGGCGAGGATCACCAGGAGGCCGTGGACGCCATGCGGACCGCCGACGTGATCGTGGCGCCTGTCGATCTTCGGATGCGCTCGGCCATCGAGCTGCGCCGTGCGACCCGCAACCCGATCGTGCTCGTCGACCAGCTCGGCCGGATGGCGGGGCTGTGCGGCGACGACGACATCTACCGTGCCCTGCTGCAGCGGTCCGCGGCCGGGTAGGGGAGGGAGCGTCTCCCATTGTTCGGGGTTCTGCGACAATTTACGCAAGCGCCGGGGCGATTGTCGCCGTGGAGCCGTCCTGCTAAGGTTTTGCAGGCACCGCAGAATCCTGGATCCATGGATTGAGTCAATCCGAGCTGACCGGGCGAACCGCCGACGATCTCGAAGCCGAGGTCGTCAGGTTGAGGACAGCGTTGTTCCACGCCCGCGCGGACCTGTCTCGACATGAGCGCGGCGCCAGCGACAGGGCCGGGAGCCTTGCCGCATCCGAGCAGCTCGTGGCCGAGCTGCGGGCCAGCGAGGAGGCGCGCCTGGAGGCCGGCCGTCAGCAGCAGTTGCTGAACCAGGAGCTCAGCCACCGGCTCAAGAACACCTTCGCCATGGTCCAGGCCATCGCCTCCCAGACCCTGAAGGAGGTCACCGAGCGGCACGCCGTCGATGCCTTCCGCCAGCGTCTCGCGGCTCTGGGGCTCGCCCACGACGTCCTGCTGCAGCAGAGCTGGGCGGCGGCGCCGATCGCGACGGTCGTCGAGAAGGTGCTGGTCTTCGATGCGGCCGTCTTCCGCGTCAGGGCGCACGGGCCCGAGGTCCAGCTGGGGTCCAAGGCCGTCCTCCAGCTCTCGCTCCTGCTTCACGAGCTGACCACCAATGCCGTGAAGTACGGATCGCTCTCGGTCGAGGCCGGCGAGGTCACGCTGGCCTGGCAGCTGGACGGACCGGACGAGGCGAGGGACGTGGTGCTGACCTGGACCGAGACGGGCGGGCCCCCGCCCGCGGTGCCGACCCATACCGGCTTCGGGTCGCGCCTGATCCGGACGGGACTCGGTGGAACAGGCGGGGTCCAGCTGCGTTACCTATCGTCAGGTTTATGTGTTGAGTTCCGAACACCTCTGGGGCTTTTGATCAGACAGTAGCCCGGAGGCTTGCCGCCCATGTCGTCTTTGCCTCACTCACGACCGATCGTCCTGGTCGTCGAGGACGAGCCGCTTCTCCGCTTCCATGCCGTCGACCTGATCGAGGAGGCTGGATTCGAGACGGTTGAGGCCGTCAACGCCGACGAGGCCATCGCGATCCTGATGACCCGGATGGACATCCGGATCGTGTTCACCGACATCGACATGCCGGGCTCGATGAACGGGCTGAAGCTGGCCGCCGCGGTGCGCCATCGCTGGCCGCCGATCGAGATCATCATCACCTCGGGCTACACGGCCCTGAAGTCCGAGGACATTCCCGAGCGCGGGTTCTTCTTCACCAAGCCCTACAACGACAACGAGCTGCTGGGTGCCCTGCGGAGCCTCACGGCGTAGGGCGGCCGCTTGATCGACGCGCGCGGCGATCCGATCTAAGGTCCGAAAAACCATCGGATTTCCGAATCGGGGAGACGTCATGTCAGTCGCTTTCGCCCAACCCTCCGTGCCCGAGACGCCCGCGCCCTACACCGGTGGCCGTGGCCGCATCTACGAGTCGATCACGGACACGATCGGCAACACGCCCTTGGTGCGCCTGAAGCGCATCGCGGCCGAGCGCGGCTGCACGGCCGAGATCCTGGCCAAGCTCGAGTTCTTCAACCCGATCAGCAGCGTCAAGGACCGCATCGGCGTCAGCATGGTGGACGCCATGGAGCGGTCGGGCCGCATCAAGCCCGGCGAGTCGACGCTGGTCGAGGCGACGTCGGGCAACACCGGCATCGCGCTCGCCTTCGTGGCCGCGGCCCGCGGCTACAAGCTGACGCTGGTCATGCCCGAATCGATGTCCGTGGAGCGGCGCAAGATGCTGGCCCTGCTCGGCGCCGAGCTCGTGCTGACCCCCGCGGCCCAGGGCATGAAGGGCGCGCTCGCCCGCGCCGAGGAGGTGCTGCGGACGACGCCGGGGGCCGTCATGGCCCAGCAGTTCGACAACGGCGCCAACCCCGAGATCCACCGCCGGACGACCGCCGAGGAGATCTGGACCGACACGGGCGGCCTCGTCGACGTGTTCGTGGCCGGGGTCGGCACCGGGGGCACCATCACGGGCGTCGGCGAGGTGCTGAAGTCCCGCCGGCCCGGCGTCCGGATCGTCGCCGTCGAGCCCGAGGACTCGCCGGTCCTGTCCGGCGGCACCCCGGGGCCGCACAAGATCCAGGGCATCGGGGCGGGGTTCGTGCCCGGCGTGCTCGACCGCGGGGTGATCGACGAGGTCGTGACCGTCAGCAACCAGACCTCCTTCGAGGTGGCCCGTCAGGTCGCCCGCATCGAAGGCATCCCGGTCGGCATCTCGTCGGGCGCCGCGGTTGCGGCTGCGCTGGAGGTCGGCATGCGGCCGGGCTTCGAGGGCAAGCGGATCGTGGTGATCATCCCCTCCTTCGCCGAGCGCTATCTGTCGACCGCCCTGTTCGACGGGCTGTGACGGGGCGGCCGCCGGCCTGATCAGACCGCGGCCGTCACCTGGATCTCGACCGCGAAGTGCGGGAACGCCAGACGCGCCTCCACACAGGCCCGCACCGGGGTGCTGCCCGGCTGCACCCAGGCGTCCCAGACCTCGTTCATCTCGGCGAAGGTGCCCATGTCGCTCAGCCATATGGTGGCGGCGATGATCCTGCCCTTGTCGCTGCCCGCCGCGGCGAGCAGCTCGTCGATCTTGGCCAGGATGTCGGTGGTCTGCGCCGCGACCGACTGGCCCGCGGCCCGCTGGGCGACCTGCCCGGCCGTGTAGACCAGATTGCCATGCACGGCCGCCTGGCTCATCCGCGGCCCGACTTCGATACGCTTGACAGACATGGTGGTGCCCTGACTGGTCGGGGCACCGGGATGGCGCCGCCGGACGCCCCTTCAACGGCAAGACCGGGCCGAGCACAACCCCAAGCCCGTGGCTGCGGCCGTTGTGGCAGGGCCGTGGCGGCATGGCATGGGCTTCGCATGCTCCGCTCCGCCGAGGTGGGGGCGCGATGTCGCGCGCTCGTCGGCGCCGGGGCACGCGGCCGGAACCGCCCTTGGCTTGGCGCCGAGCCGGTGCCACGATCTGTCCGATTATCAACGGGAGCGGCACGATGATCCGGACCGGCGCGC
The DNA here is from genome assembly GCA_964252065.1 of uncultured Lichenihabitans sp. Taxonomy (GTDB): domain Bacteria; phylum Pseudomonadota; class Alphaproteobacteria; order Rhizobiales; family Beijerinckiaceae; genus Lichenihabitans. The sequence goes on along the minus strand of CAXUMV010000048.1, from coordinate 7,860 downwards.
AGTACAGGGACTCGATCCGCGACGGACGGGCCGTGTTCGTCAACGGCGAGCGCGTGCGCGATGTCACGACCCACCCGATGTTCAAGCCCATCGTCGACATCCGGGCCCGCATCTACGACATGCAGCACGAGGCGGCCACGCGGGACGTCATGACCTCGATCGAGGACGGCGAGGTCAATGCGGTCGGCAACAAGCTGCCGAAGCTGCAGGACGACTGGTGGGACAAGCGCCGCGCCACCGACGCCGTGATGGAGGAGATCGGCGGCGTCGTGACCCGCGTCGGCGACGAGACCGTCGGCGAGGTCTGGTCGCTCTACGACGGGCAGGACGTGCTGAACGAGGTCGACCCGCAGTTCTCGGCCAACATCCGCGCCCATGTCGGCAAGGTGCTGCACGCGGACCCCTTCCACGTCTCCGCCAACACCGACCCCAAGGGCGACCGCTCCAAGGCGCCGCAGGACCAGGACCCCGACATGCTGCTGCACGTCGTGCGCGAGACGGACAACGGCATCGTCGTGCGCGGCGCGAAGTACGAGACCGCCGCGGCCTACGCCAACCAGGCCTTCACCAAGCCCACCATCGCCAACTGGGGCAGCGCGGCCTACTCGGACTATGCGGTCAGCTTCATCTGCGATCTCGGCTCGCCGAACCTGAAGTTCATCTGCCGGACCGGGTTCGCGGGCCGCGCGCCCGCCGCCGACTACCCGCTGTCCAACCGCTTCGACGAAATCGACACGATCGTCATCTTCGACGACGTGCTGATCCCCTGGGAGAACGTGCTGTTCTACCGGCACACTAAGGCGGCCATGTTCATCCGCCAGACGCTGCACCGCTATTCGGCCTTCGCCTATGTGCAGCGCATCTTGAAGTTCGCCGACATGATGATCGGGGCGGCGCTGTTCAACGCGCGGCAGACCGGGCTCGAGAAGCAGCAGGCCGTGCAGGAGAAGCTCGCCGAGCTTGCGGTCTACCGCGAGGGGATCAACGCGCATCTGACGGCCGCCATCGCGCTGGCCGAGCCCAGTCCGGGCGGCCTGCTGATGCCCAACCAGTCGCTGCTCTATGCCGGACGGGTGCTGGCCTGCTCGGAGCTGAACGCCAAGATGCACATCGCTCGCGAGCTCTGCGGCGGGCAGATCTGCGTCACCCCGGACAAGGCGACGTTCGACAACCCGGACACGGCGCCCTGGATGGAGAAGTACTACTCGGTGAACGACAACTGGATGGCGGAGGACCGGCGCAAGCTGCTCGCCTTCGCGCGCGACATGCTGAACTCCGATTACGCCGGCCACCGCCTGACCTTCCAGCTCTTCGCCCAGGCCCCGCCCTTCGCCCATCTGGCGGCCGTCTACCGCAACTTCGACTGGGACGGGCCGCTCGACTTCGTGAAGAAGTCGGCCGGCCTGTCGGACCGGGTGTTCGAGGGCGGCCGGCGGCCGGCCGGGGACGGCGCGGTCTCGACCTGGTTCGGCAACCGGCCCAAGCTGGCGGCGGAGTGATGCGCCGCGGGCCTGGGTGGCCGCATCCGGCCGGCATCCCCCGGCGAGGGGCCGCATGACGACCCACACCCGCATCCGTCCCTTCAACACGGCCACGACCTATCCCGAGCAGAAGCTCGACAACGATCTCTGCCAGGCCGTCGTCGCCCGCGGCACCCTGGTGTTCCTGCGCGGGCAGATCGGCCAGGACCTCGACACGGCCGAGAGCGTCGGCATCGGGGATGCGGCGGCCCAGACCGAGCGGGCGATGGCCAACATCAAGCTGCTGCTCGAGGAGGCCGGCGGAACGCTGGAGCACATCTGCCGGATCGTGGTCTACCTCATCGACCCGCGCTACCGCGAGCCGGTCTACCGCGTCATCGGCGCGTGGCTGAAGGGGGTGCATCCGGTCTCGACCGGCCTCGTGGTCTCCGCTCTCGCGCGGCCCGAATGGGTCGTCGAGGTCGAGGCCACCGCCGTCATCCCGGACCCGTGAGGTGACCTTCTCGATCGTGGCGCGCTGCGCCGCAACCGGCATGTTCGGGGTCGCGGTGGCATCGTCCTCGCCAGCCGTGGCGGCCCGCTGCGCCCACGCCCGCGCGCGTGTCGGCGCGGTGTCGAGCCAGAACGTCACCGATCCCGCGCTCGGACCCAAGACGCTCGATCTCCTGGCGCTCGGCGCCACGGCCGCGCAGGCGATCGCCGTCCTGGGCGCCGGCGGCCCCGCGATGGCCTACCGGCAGGTGCTGGCGGTCGACCGCCATGGGGGGACCGCCATCCATTCGGGACCCAAGGTGCTTGGCCGCTGGGGGGAAGCACAGGCCCCCGACGTCGCCTGCGCCGGCAACCTCCTCGAGACCGAGGACGTCCCGGGCGCGATGGCCGCGGCCTTCACCGGAGCGGACGGTCACCTGGCCGAGCGCCTGCTCGCCGCCATGCAGGCGGCGCTCGACCGGGGCGGCGAGGAGGGGCCGGTCCATTCCGCCGGGATCAGGATCGTCGATGCGGTCTCCTGGCCGGTCGCCGACCTGCGGGTCGACTGGACCGAGGACTGCCCCATCGCCGGCCTTCGGGCCTTGTGGGCGCTCTATGCCCCCCAGCTCGACGCCTACGTCACCCGCGCCCTCGACCCCGAGGCGGCGCCCCGTTACGGGGTGCCGGGCGACCCGTAGCTCACCCCGCACGCCGCCGCGCCGACCGGCCGTCGGCGCGCTCCGTCGTCGCGAGGCGCGTCGATGCCGTGGCGATCCATGCCACAGCGGGACGGTCCGAAGATGGATCGCTTCGCTGCCGCTCGCGACAACGATCCGCCGATGACGACATATCCGCGCCGCGCCGGCCTACGCGGCCTTCGGCAGCGTCGCCATGTCGATCACGAACCGGTACTTCACGTCGCTCTTCAGCATCCGCGCATAGGCGTTCTCGATCTCGTCCATGCGGATCATCTCGATGTCGGCCGTGATGCCGTGCTCGCTGCAGAAGTCCAGCATCTCCTGCGTCTCGGCGATGCCGCCGATCAGCGACCCCGCGAAGTTGCGGCGCTTGAAGATCAGGCCGAAGACGTTCGTCGCAAGGGGCTTGTCGGGCGCGCCGACCTGGCAGAGCGTGGCATCGCGCTTGAGCAGGTTGAGGTAAGCGTTGATGTCGTGCGGTGCCGCCACGGCATCGAGGATGAAGTCGAACGAGCTCGCATGCGCGGCCATGGCGTCGGCATCTTTGGACAGGACGACCTCGTCCGCCCCCAGCGCCTTGGCGTCCGCCACCTTGTCGGGCGAGGTCGTGAACAGCACGACGTGCGCTCCCATGGCATGGGCCAGCTTGACGCCCATGTGGCCGAGACCCCCGAGCCCGACGATGCCGACCTTCTGGCCGGGTCCGACCTTCCAGCGCCGCAGCGGCGAGAAGGTCGTGATGCCGGCGCAGAGCAGGGGCGCCACGGCCGCGGGCTCGAGATTGGTCGGGACGCGCAAGGTGAAGGCCTCGTCGACCACCACGGCCGCCGAGTAGCCGCCGAACGTGATGCCGCCGGATACCTTGTCCTCGCTGTTGTAGGTGAAGGTCTGGCCCTTCTCGCAGTAGTTCTCGAGGCCTTCCGCGCAGGACGGGCAGTCCTGGCAGGAGTCCACGAGGCACCCGACCCCCGCAAGGTCGCCGACCTTGAACCGCGTCACCGCACGGCCGACCTTGCTGATCCGGCCGACGATCTCATGGCCGGGCAGGCAAGGGTAGATCGTGTTCTGCCACTCGTTCCGCGCCTGGTGCAGGTCCGAGTGACAGACGCCGCAATACATGATCTCGATCTGGACATCCGAGGGGCCGGGATCGCGGCGCTGAAAGCTCGTCGGCTTCAGGGGGGTGTCGGCCGCCTGAGCCGAATAGCCGATGCAGGTGAACATGGGGGAGCCTGAGGGTTGCGCCCTTCCGCGCGCCGTGGCGACACGCAGGAGCAGTGGGCAGCGCGATGGACTGCGCTCCCCCGACTATAGCGCGCCGCTTGCGGCGTGGACACCGGGCGATCGGCTTCGGCATCCCCGATGCCGCAGCGGCCGCCATTCGGCATGTCGCCGCGGGCGGGCCGTCTGAACGACACTGAATAGCGGGACGGGGTTGGCGATTTCGCCATGCTCCGATGTGACAATTAGAAGCAAGCCTGGCGGCGGCGGCCTCGTTTGTCTGGGATGAGCCGAGGCAGCCGACTGGAAGCAATATGCCCGAAGCTTAGGCCGGCCTGCATTATCTTTGCGCGACGGTCGTGTTGACATTGGGGGCGGGCCTGCAATGCTGCGACTACTCGACCCGATCGGCGCGTTCAACTCGAGCGATGATCGTCGAGCAAACGCGCCCCGCGATACGGTCTCCTCGAGATCCGGATCGCTGGGCTTTTCGGTCGGTCGCCGTTGCGCTTTTTTCGCCTCGAGGTCTCGTGTTCCGCCGTCGGCAACGATGCCCCGCCCGGCACGCGGATGAGGGCCAGATGACGCGCATCCTGTCCGACCTCCTCCGGCGCCCCTCCACGGTCGTCGTGGTGGCCGTCATCCTGCTTGTGGTGGTGTCCGCGGTCGCGGCGCCCTGGCTGGCGCCGTTCTCGCCCGACGATCAGCCCTTCGACGGCCTGTCGCTCGAGGGCGCCCCGCTGGCGCCCGGCGCCAAGTATTGGCTCGGCACCGATACGCTCGGCCGCGATCTCATGTCCCGCCTGCTGTTCGGCGCCCGCACCTCGCTGGTCATCGGGCTGGTGGCCAACGGCATCGCGGTCGCCATCGGCATGCTGGTCGGCATCCTGGCCGGCTATCTGGGGGGCTCCGTCGGCAACGCCCTGATGCGGTTCACCGACCTGATGATGGCCTTTCCGGCCCTGCTTCTCGCCATCGTGCTCGCGGCCCTGCTGCACCCGAGCCTATGGATCGTGGCGCTGGTGATCGCCCTCGTGAACTGGGTCCAGATCGCGCGCATCATCTATACCGAGACGCGGGGCCTGGTGGAGCGCGACTTCATCCTGGCCGAGCGCTCGCTCGGCGCCGGCCACGCGCGCATCCTGTTCCGCCATATCGCGCCGCACCTGGTGCCGACCGCCATCGTCTGGGGGACATGCGGCATCGCCACCACGGTGCTGCTCGAGGCGACGCTGTCCTTCCTCGGCGTCGGCGTGCAGCCGCCGCAGCCCTCCTGGGGCAACATCATCTTCGAGAGCCAGAGCTACTTCCAGGCCGCGCCCTGGCTCGTCTTCATCCCGGGCGCCCTCATCCTGGCGACGGCGCTCAGCTTCAATCTCGTCGGCGATGCCCTGCGCGACCTCCTCGACCCGACGCAGCGGGGGCGCGGCTGATGGCGATCCTCGTCGTCCAGCGGCTGGGGCAGGCCCTCGCCATCCTGTTCGGCGTCGCGCTCGTGACCTTCCTGCTGCTGCACTACCTGCCGGCCGACCCGGCGGCCCTGATCGCCGGCCGCAGCGCGACCGCCCAGATGATCGGCAACGTGCGCCACCAGCTCGGGCTCGACCTGCCGCTGCCGATGCAGTTCTGGCGTTACCTCAGCGGTCTCGCCCAGGGCGACCTCGGCCGCTCCTACATCCAGCGCAGCCAGGTGGCCGCCCTGATCGCGGCCCGCATGCCGGCCACCCTGGTCCTGATGGCGACGGGCATCGCGGTCGAAGTGGTCCTCGGCCTTGCCTTGGGCATTTTGGCCGCCGTCAAACGCAACGGCCTCGCCGACCGCATGGTGATGACCGCGGCCTTCGTCGGCCTGTCCTCGCCGCAGTTCGTCGTCGCGCTACTGCTGCTCTACGTCTTTGCGGCGCTGCTCGGCTGGTTTCCGATGAGCGGCTACGGCACGCCCGCCCACGTGGTGCTCCCCGCCATGACGCTCGGCCTGCTGGGCGCCGGCTGGTATGCCCGGATCGTGCGCTCCGCCATGATCGACGTGCTGAACCAGGACTACGTCCGCACCGCGCGCGCCAAGGGGCTCACCCGGGCCCGCGTGATCCTGCGCCATGCCCTGCCCAACGCCATGCTGCCGATCGTGGCCATGATCGGCATCGACATCGGCCAGTTCATGGGCGGCGTCGTGGTGGTCGAGGCCGTCTATGGCTGGCCCGGCATCGGCCAGCTCGCCTGGCAGGCGATCCAGCAGGTCGACGTGCCGATCATCATGGGCGTGACGCTCGTGTCCTCGCTCGCGATCGTGCTCGGCAACCTCCTGGC
>CAXUMV010000048.1:0-1672 GCA_964252065.1 uncultured Lichenihabitans sp. | reverse complement strand
GATAGCTCCGCACCCCAAGGACCCGTTCATGACCCGACCATGGTTGAAGACCACCACCGCGGCGCTCGCGTTGTCGGCGGGACTCGCGAGCCTGCCCGCGCGCGCCGACGACAAGCCCGTGCAGGGCGGCACCATCGTGGTCACCTACAAGGACGACATGGCGACGCTCGACCCCGCCATCGGCTACGACTGGCAGAACTGGTCGATGATCAACGGCCTGTTCTCGCGGCTCGTCGACTACACCTTCGGCACGACCGAGATCGTGCCCTCGCTCGCCGCCTCCTACACGATCTCGCCGGACGGGCTCGTCTACGTGTTCAAGCTCAACCCGGGCGCGAAGTTCAGCAACGGCCGCCGGGTCGTGGCGGCCGACGTCAAGTACTCGATCGAGCGGGCCGTGAACCCCAAGACGCAAGGGCCCGGGGGCGGCTTCTTCCACTCGGTCGTCGGCCAGGACAAGGTGGCGGACGGCTCGGCCCAGACGATCTCCGGCATCGAGACGCCCGACGAGGGAACCGTCAAGTTCACCCTCGCCCAGGCCGACGCCACCTTCATGAACGTGCTGGCCCTCAACTTCGCCTCCGTGGTGCCGAAGGAGGTCGTGGAGGCCGAGGGCGCCGACTTCGGCAAGAAGCCGGTCGGCTCGGGCGCCTTCACGCTGAAGGAGTGGGTGCCCGGCCAGCGGCTCGTCTTCGAGCGCAACAAGGACTACTTCCGAGACCGGCCCAACATCGACGGCTTCACGGTGGAGATCGGCCAGGAGCCCCTGGTCGCGATCCTGCGGCTGCAGAAGGGCGAGGTCGACATCGCCGGGGACGGCATCCCGCCGGCCAAATATCTCGAGATGAAGAACTCCGCCGATGCGGCCGACATGATCGTCGATCGCGAGCAGTTCGAGACGAGCTACATCACGATCAACACCACCAAGAAGCCGTTCGACGACGTGCGGGTGCGCCAGGCGCTCAACATGGCGATCAACAAGGACCGCATCGTGCGCATCATCAACGGCCGCGCGACGCCCGCCACGCAGGTGCTGCCCCCGCTGATGCCGGGTTACGACAAGGGCTACAAGGGCTACCCCTACGACGTGGAAGCGGCCAAGAAGCTCCTGGCCGAGGCGGGGCTGAAGGACGGCTTCTCGACCGAGCTCTGGGCCATGAACACCGACCCCAACCCCCGCATCGCCCAGGCGATCCAGCAGGACTTGGCGGCGATCGGCATCAAGGCCGAGATCAAGGCCCTGGCGCAGCCGCAGGTGATCGCGGCGGGCGGCAACAAGGACCAGTCGGCCCTCACCTGGTCGGGCGGCATGGGCTGGATCGCCGACTTCCCCGATCCGTCGGACTTCTACGGGCCCATCCTGGGCTGCGGGGGCGCCGTCACGGGGGGCTGGAACTGGTCCTGGTACTGCGACAAGAGCTTCGAGGACCGCGCCACCAAGGCCGACAGCATGTCCGACATCGGGCAGCGGGAGGAGCGGGCCAAGGTCTGGGCCGCGATCTTCACCGACATCCAGACCAAGGCCGCGCCCTGGGTCCCGGTGTTCAACGAGCGCCGCGTCGTCGCCAAATCCAAGCGCATGGGCGGCCCCGACCAGATCTACATCGATCCGACCCGCGTGATCGACTACGAGGCGATCTACGCGAAGAACTGAGGCGAGCACTCGTCCTTC
>CAXUMV010000047.1:13270-14394 GCA_964252065.1 uncultured Lichenihabitans sp. | reverse complement strand
GAAGGCTTCGAGCGCGCGACGCGAAATGTCCTCGCCGCCAGCGCTGAGGCGCTGGGCCAGGTCGTCGGGGATGGGCACGGACAGGTTCATGGTTTGATCTTAGTCCGCAGAGACCGAGAAGACAAGACCATACATCTGATAAAGGACATTATCATATATTGATGATGTTCGATAGAGACTTGAAAATTCCCAACGCCTGACCGGTCGCACTATAGCCGAACCGCCGCCGCTCATATCGACCCGCGCCCTTTCGGCGATCCACGTTTGTTGCCTTGTTGTAGCAGTCTAACACCGCAAAACAGGTAGTTTAATACTTCTTTCGGCAATTGATGTGCTGCAGTCGCCCATTCGACCGAATTTTGTGCCCATTTATCTCCATGCGGAAATATATCGTAGTGATCATCCTCGAGATACTCACCGTCTGGATTGTCTTTTAGCCACAATCTTTTATCAAACTCCGGTGTCAGCAATAGCACTCTCACGGCCAGGAAGTCGTCTATCGTCCCCTGCGCTCCTTCCATTAAATGTCCGTAATATCCCAGCAATTTTCTTTTACCCCCTTTAACATCTTCTATGGGCTGGAAAAAGCAGAATATTCTAGGTTGCTCACCATAGGTTTCCCGAGCAAATACCCACAATCTCCTGGATTTTACGATGCCAAATCCAGTGCTAAGCTCTTCATCTTGCGTAGGCGTAAAAGCGCCAGTTCCGCGCTGACCGTCTACAAACTCGAAGTATTCATCAAATCTAAGATTTATTTTAACTCTGGATTTAACTGCATAACCTGCGTACTTGAATGATTTCTTATAGCATATAAAGTCGCCAGAAAGACCCCGGTTAGATAATTCTCTCTGGCTATATCCATGTGCATCCAATAAGCAGTGTATTGCGTTTGCGGCTTCCCTTTCGCTGTAAAGCGTTCTCTTTTTTATTTTTGGGTTCTCATCTAGTGCCGCCTTTATGTATCCCTTCTTTTCACAAACAGACCACAGACTTCGCGCAATACTAGCACGAAGAAATCTGTTGCCCAACTGATCAACCTCGGGATGGTCAGCACCGGGGCTTCCTGCTTCATCGGTCAGAAAATGAGCGATCGGCGCACGAAGGAATCTGTCTATCGTGTC
>CAXUMV010000047.1:8920-13260 GCA_964252065.1 uncultured Lichenihabitans sp. | reverse complement strand
CCGAGGAATTTGCTGCTCACATACCCCCGCTGCCGCTTCGCGATGACGAGTGCGACCTGAAGGATGGCCTGATACCGTTTGGTATGCCGATAGAGCAAAATCTCCTCCAATACGCAAAATTTGCGCCAGAAGATGCAACCTTTGCGCCATAACTAACGCCTGGATCGCGCTCCGCGCACATTGTGTGGTTCACGCAAAATTTGCGTGACTCGCTGAGCCGCTGCGTTGAGTGTAACATCCCTGCGCCCGTTATGGCCGAGACACCGTAATGCCCGACACGACGCTTGATAAGATACGCGATAGGCCATCTCTTCGCCGGAAGGAACCTGAGCAACGAAGCCGTAATAAGTCTACCCGCGCGCCGGGAGTCCCTCGGTTGGGTAAAGCGGTGGTTAAGCAGAAAGCTGTTGCCAGAGACATGCTATCTAATGTCCTATGTGCGTCTATGGAACATCGGGATGCGCACCTAGGTCTATCTTCGCAAGTTAATTCAGAAACTATGGACAATCTTAGGTCCGGCCTTGCCGAGTTTGTGGCTTTATTTGGTTATGACGCGGTCTATAAATGCCTTTCAGAGATATCCCAACTTCCTCCTCTTCCGAGCAAGCCTCCCAAATATTGGGCTCCTGAAACAACTCGGCCAAACACAAATCCTGTACAGTTCATAAAGGATAACTACGAACCCTGGATACGCGCCAAGTGCATTTCCAGGGAATATATTCTTAATATAGATCCAAAATTAATTGGTTCGTATGCGACTTGGGTAAGCCGGTCTCGCCATCCAGAGCAAGACCTTAATCTCCCGTCTAGGCCCCGATTAAGCGCGCGTGTATCTCGAGCTACGAGCCCTGGTCGCCCGCGAAAACGAGACGAGGGTTGCGAGCGCTAATCCGTACCGAGCCGAAACCGGGCGTCACAGTCTAACGCCTTCGCGTCAACGATCTGTAAATGTGACCTTTACAATCACGTAGTGGGTGTGCATCCTGATGGCGGTTGCATGGGAGTGCACGCCATGGGGGCACACGTCTTCCCTTCCGTTTTGCCTGGCCCAGGCCCGGACGTTCCTAGAGAGGATATCGCTCGACTGACCGGCCGCGCCGAGGCGCTCGCGAAAACTTTGGAGCGCGGAGGAGCGGCCTACGACGCTGCCAGACCCACGAACGAGATCGCAGAGCGAATTGCGGCTAAGCAGCCCCTGCTGGACGCAAACATCCGCGCGCGAGCAGAACTTATTGATCAGCATCACGATATCGCCGCCGCGAAGGCGGTCCCGACGTCTACAGCTGTCTATAAATTTAGCTCCGCCTACCGAACCGCCGTGCTGCTCTATATTTTGGTCTTCACGGTTGATCTAGGGTCTCTTCTCTATGTACCGCTGACCTACATCAAGGCAAGTGGCTTGATCGCTAGCTATTCCGGCAACCTGTGGGCGGCGCTGCCACTCACGACGATCTTCCTCGCCCTGGTCCCGGGCCTACGCACGATTTCCGGGACGCTGAAGAAGCCTCGATCTCGTACGCTTTACCGCCAGGCTTTGCTGATCTTCGGCGTGGCGGTCGTCGCCTGCGTCCTCGTTCCGGCCTTCTCGGCTCCGTTCAACCTGTCGAGCATCATCGAGACAACGCGCGAGATGGGGGTGGACGGCCCGCCGGCCAGCTCTATGCACGCCGGTGTCGGATTCCTCCTGACGATGGCTCACCTGCTTGGAAGCGCCGCAATGGCCGCGGGGGCGTGGCTCGGGATCGATGCGATCGCCGATGTAAACAAGGTTCACGACTATGATCGCGCTGCCGACGTTCTCCAAATCCGCATTCAGCATTTTACCTCCCTAATCGATACGCTCAGCAAAGAGATTGGAGCCGATCGCTCCTTGCTCAGTGCTATTCGGGCTGGACGAGAGGTCTTCCTCAGCAAATGCGAGGCGTTCCTTGCTTCCTGCGAGAGTCGTCTGCAAGCGAGGCAGTTGGCCCTGCGGGACCGGCTCGTGGACGAAATCGTGTCGGAGCTCGATGGAGCGCGATCTTCTGCACCACTGCCGAGAGCACCGGATTCCGTGAGGGCCCAGGGTGGGTCCTCCCTCATCGAACTCGCTCACTGACGGAGGCCACCATGACCAAGCGCACGTCTTTCCTGTCGGCTCTTATCTTCACCGTCCTTCTCGTGTTGGGCGGCGGTGCACTGACCCCGGCCTCCGCCGCCGGTCGGAACATCATCATCGGTCTGCCGCAGGTCTGGTCCGGCTCGCCCGATCCGATCCTGATCCTGGTCAACCGCTTCGTGCTGGGATCGGAAGCGCAAGGCGCCCTCCGCCCCGGCGACACCTTACGGATCTACGAAGCGCCTACCCAGAGGACGATCGCAGCCATCGAGATTCCGAACGACCCTGCCTATGAGGTTCCGAAGTTTCGGGCGCACGCCTTCCACAACAAGATCGAGCGCTTCAAGGCTGATGTCCGGCAGAGTGCCAGTTCCCCTGTTGGCGCACCCGAGAAGCGCGCACAACTCCTGCTGCCGCAATTCCTGAGCGAGATCGGCAAGACGGTCCTGCCGACCCTCCCAGACAGCAAGGCGGAGATCCTGCTCTTCGGCTCCGCCCTGTTCGACGATCCCCGCCGAGAGGGTTTCTCCATGCGGGAAGGGGCTTGGCCGAGCGACGGGCTGCTGCTCGCCGACAGCTTGAGGTCTCCCTACTCAACGCTGGGAAAACGGCTGGAGGGAGCCCGTGTCAGCTTCTGCACGAGCCAAGGCGCAGCCGACTGGCTCTCCGACGTTCATAGAGAGAGGGTCGAGCGGATGTGGACCCTGTTTCTGAGCCAACAGGGCGCTCAGCTGAATAATTTCTCGGGCGACACGATCACCTGCCTTGAGAACTTCATTCAGGCTCGGGGGGACGCGGCACGTAGCTTCGCGATCGATCGCACCGAGCCGCCGGTCATGTACCAGTTCAAGCCCAAGGGGCCATCGGCGCCGGTCGATCCGAACCCTCCCTCCACGCCTAGCCTCGCCTCCCGTGCCTCAACCGTGGCGTCCGATGCACCGGATTGGCTCAAGACCAACACCCCCGTGGCAACCACCCCTCCGTCTTCGCTCAGAGGCCCTCTCAAGCTCGGCATCCGGTGGCCCTGCGCGGCGGCTGACCTCGACCTGTATGCCAGGGCTTCAACAAGCGCGCCGTTCGCCTTCTTCGGTCTCCCGCGAACGTCCGAGGCCATCTACCCGCGCGACTTTCGGACCTCTCCCGATAAAGAGGGCACGTTCGAGATCATCGAGTTTCTCCAAGAGGTCGATGTCAACCAGGTCGAGGCGTACATCAATTTCTATGAAGGATCCTGCCTAGATGGCGTCAAGGGTGTCGTCCGGGCGCAGTTCGGCAACGGCAGACCTTACGAGATGCCTTTCAGGATCGGTGCGAAGACCGGAAATGGCGGACGATCTCAGAGAGGGGCTTTTGCTCCGCCGTATTGGACCCGGATCGACATACGCCAACTGCTTCGGCTCGTAGCGCCCTCGTAAGCTCCCGACCGAGCAATAACACACCGCCAGCCGCCGGGCTGGCGTCTCTTCTCCGCTCAAAACGAGCCTCGTCCAGGGAGACGTTGCGATGTCCGCACAGACCCTCCGCCCGGTCCATGATGCCGTCTACCTTGACGAGGCTCGAACCATCATTCGTTACGCCGCCACCATTTTGGGGGTAAACGAGCCGAGCGAGCGCCCGTCGTTGAACGCCATCCGACGCCTCGTGGTCGAGGTGAAGGACAGACGAGAGAACTCCTTTTACGAGGCTCAATGCAGCGCACTCTTCGAACGATACCCACAAGCGCTTCTAATGCCGGCGAACGTCCTCGCGGCAGTCGACTATTTCGAGGCTAAGTTGAAGCCTATGACGCGCGACAAGAAGTCCAACGTCATTGCGGCGGCGCTGCTTCTCCTTGATGAGTTCGACGTTGAGCATAGCCGGATGAATTCATGGCGATACGAGGCTGGCTCATTTTCTCAGTGCGTGTCACTCTTCAAGAGGAAGTCTGTCCTGTTTCGGTGGACGCTCACTAATATCGATGTAAGCCGATATGCAAATCTCAACGTCGCCGCCTACAGGGCCGATCTGATTGAGGAATTCGCTGACTGAGCGCGGCGACCGTCGCGAACTCAACCATCCACTCCACTTCCTTTGTTGATCCTTGTCCGGATCGCGTTAACTCCGGCGGTAGGGGTTAGGCAAGGCTGGATTTGGCCTTGAAGTAGCGGATCATGACTTCGCCGGCGGTCTTGGTGGTCGAGACGCCATTGGCCACGGTCGTGCTCGGGTTGGCCACCCGCCAAGGAAGGGCCTCACGCCGTCT
>CAXUMV010000047.1:5319-8910 GCA_964252065.1 uncultured Lichenihabitans sp. | reverse complement strand
ATCACGTTGGCCGCGATGCCGCCCTTGATGAGCCAGCCGACGCCGGGGAACCAGGACAGGCCGACATCGGCGGCGGTCTTGCCGGCGACGCTGGCGCCAATCACCGCCAGAACCTCTTCGACAGTGTAAGTCTCGACCTCGAACACCCTGGCGATGTCGTGGATGATTTTCACGTCAGCCCCGGCGAGTAGGATGGTGCTGCCCGGCGCGATCCCGATGACGCCGGCGGCCAGCGTCCATTTGTTGACGAGGGAGCGGGCCATGCTCTCGGCCTCGGCCAAGCTACGCGCCATGGACGTCTAGCGGCCGGACGGGGCGAAGGCGTCCGGGGGCATCCTGGCCGCATTGATGCGGCGGATGTGCTGCTGCCGCGCCGGTCCCTCGGGGATGTAGGTGAGGATATTGTTGAGCGCGTTGAACGTGTTACGCGCCAGCAACGCCTCGACCAGTCGGGCATTCAGCCTATCCCCCGTGCGAAGCGACGCGGCGCGCTCGCGGCTTAGCTCGTCATGCGCGCGACGGAACGGCTCGAATTCGACGCCGTAGCGGCGGGCGATCTCCTCGGCCTCGCGGAAGGCGCGATCGTTTTCGGCGACGGCGCGAGCCGCGTCGCGATCGAGTGCGGCCTGTTGTGCCTCGATGCTGACGGGCTGGGCCAGCCCCGGTGCAGCCGCCAGCATCAGGATGGAGGCGAGTGTGGCGGCGGGCAAACTCTGCATGACGACGAATTCCCCTCAATCCGAGAGGAAGCCATAGTATCAATGCAACCGTATTCGCAATTTTGTTGCTTTCTTATCAGTTTATGATTTGAATCAACAGCATGTCTCATCCCATCACACTTACGTATTTCCTTGATATACTTATTCATGACGAGAGGCGTGGCGCCGGCAGCCTGCCGCCGTGTCGGCCTGCACCCCTATTGCGAATACGGTTGCAGCATGGCCAATAGCCCCGCGCGTGAGGCGGGGCTGTTCGACGATCGCGGCCGCCGCAAATACCTGACCGGCGACGAGCGCCGCCGCTTCCTGCTGGCGAGCGCGCAGTGCGAGGCGCGCACGCGTGCTCTGTGCCGCCTGCTCGTCTATAGCGGGTGCCGGGTGTCGGAGGCCTTGCAGCTCACCCGTGACCGGCTGGATGCGACAGCCGGTCACGTCGTGCTGCGGACCCTCAAGCGGCGCAAAACCGTGTTCCGCGCCGTGCCGCTCCCCGACTGGCTGCTCGCCGAGCTGCTGGCGCTGCCGCCGTTGACGGAGGAACCGGAGCAACTGTTCGGCTGGTGCCGGCAGACGGCGTGGCGACGGGTGCGCGAGGTGATGGCGCAGGCAGCGATCGCCGGGGCGCAGGCGATGCCGAAGGGGCTGCGCCACGGGTTCGGCATCGCGACCGCCGAGCACAATATTCCCGGCGGTCTGGTGCAACGCTGGATGGGCCATAGCCGTCTCGAAACGACGGCGATCTACCAGGATGCCGCCGGCAACGAGGAACGCGCCTTCGCCGCGCGGCTTTGGCAGCCGGCATGAATCAGACCGTGCGTGCTTCGGCGGAACGGCCCTCGATCTTGGGTGTCGAGGCGGGTGCTTTGGACTCGCCTTCCTGGCTCTCGCTCAGGTTGCCGCCCGCGATCCCCGCGGCTGCCTGCCGGACACGGGCGGTCGCGTCGGGCGTGAGCCTGCTGGCCATTGTATGGGCCGCAGACGAAGATGGCTCGGCGAGATCGGCGCGCGGGCCGCTGGTACCGAGCGGCAATCGGCTGCTGCGCTCCTGATACTGCTGCATCGTCTCTTTCTTCACAGCCTCGACATGCGCCTTGGCCGCCTCCGGCGACATCCCGGCTGTGGCGGCCTGCTGGCGACCGTCAAATTCGGCGCGCTGCTCGGCCTGCTGCTCGAGACGTTTGCGCGCGGCCTCCTCCTGATGCTTCGCCTGCTCGATGCGCACGAGCTGCCGGGCGCGTTCGGTCGGATCCGTGATGTGAGGAAGCGTTGCGGTGAGGGCGTTGGTGGTATTGCGGGTCATCAGGGCGTCCGCCATGCGCGCCTGGAGAGGGTCGCCGCGCTGGTCGGCCTCGTCGCGCTCCTTCTTCAGTCGGGCGCGTTCCTCCTCGAAGGCCGAGAGATCGACACCATAGCGGGCGGCCACGTCGGCGCCTTCCTGGAACAGCCGGTCATTCTGCACCATGGCCTGACGGGCTTCCTGCGCCAGCTCGGCGCTGCGGTGCTGATAGGCTGCGGCCGAGCCGGATTGCGTCTGATCGCCGGCCTGGCGGACGAGGACGGCGCCCTGCGAACCCATCTCAGCCAAGCGGTGCTGTAACTGCACGAGCTGGCGAAGGCTGCCGGCAAAGGCGACCTGCTGACGGAGGCCGTTCAGCTCGGCGAGCTGGTGTTCAAGGCGCTCGGCCTCGCCGGAACCGGACGGGCCGCTTCGCTGGGCGGTGAGTGAAGCGAGATCGGCGCGCTGGGAATCCAGCTCCGTCAGCAGCGCGTCGCGCAGCTGGTCTTGCTGCCGGCGCTGGGCCTCGTTCGTGGCGTCATCATCACGCCGCGCCGGATCGGATGAGCGACCAGACAAGTTTTGCGTACAGCTATGATAACTAAAATACGTTACGTTTTTGTTACAACCGGGTCGATCTTTGATTAAGATAAGTGGGCCACCGAGTATACGGTGCGGTTCCCTCCGCCCGTGTCCTACCACACTCCGTGAGCGCTGTGGGCCGGTCCCCAAATTCAGCAATTGCGACGACCAGCTGCGGCCCGATCTGAGTCACCGGCAGCATGACTGGTTCCTCTTTTTCCTATCAGCCTTCCGAAACCCCGCACGTCGGCGTAAGCCGATGTATAAGTGCACCGTTCCGGTTTATCTCTGGCTATGGCAATCTATCACTGCCGTTTTAAAGTTCATTCGCGGGGAGGTGGGGCGAAGGCCGCGCAGGCCTCGGCCTACCGGTCGGGGGGCATCGTTCGGGGGCGCACGACCAACGCCGTGCGGGCCGCGGCCTACCGGGCGGGCGGCGTCCTCGCCGATCCGGCCGGTGGGCCGCGGCCTACCGGGCGGGCGGCGTCCTCGCCGATCCGGCCGGCGAGGTGCATGACTTCACCGCGAAGCGGGCCGTGGTGTGGGACGGCATCCTGCTGCCGGAAGGTGCGCCGGCCTGGGCCGGGCGGCGCTCCGAGCTATGGAACGCCGTCGAGAAGGCCGAGAAGCGCAAGGATGCGCAGCTCTTCCGCGAGGCCGAGCTGACCATCCCGCGCGAGCTGAGCCCGGCGCAGCGGATCGCCCTGGTGCGGGGCTTCGTCCAGGACGAATTCGTGCACCGAGGCATGGTGGCCGATATTGGCATTCATTGCCCGCGCGCCTCGGACGGGGGCGAACAACCGCACGCCCATGTCATGCTGACGCTGCGCACGATCGGGCCGGGCGGCTTCGGAAAGAAGGCGCGCGACTGGAACGACCGCGGGATGGTGAAGCAGGCCCGGGAGGCCTGGGAGCGGTGGTGCAATGCTGCGCTTGAGGAAGCCGGCAGCGCCGCGCGCGTCGATCACCGCAGCCTGGCCGCGCAGGGCAGGCTCCGGGAGCCGCAGCCGCACCAAG
>CAXUMV010000047.1:2432-5309 GCA_964252065.1 uncultured Lichenihabitans sp. | reverse complement strand
GTAGGGCGGTGCATGTGAAGCAGCGCACCGGCGGCTACGCCGCGAAGCGCGAGGAGCTGGCGCGGACGCATTTTGAGAACCGCGCCCGCGAGACCGTGCGCTTGATCGGCCGCGACCATGCACGTGCGCCTGGTCGCGGGGAGGATGCCGAGCGGTCGGCGCCGGCCGCCTCATCCTTCGATGCTCAGGCCCGGCAGATGCGGCGAGCCGTCGCCGGGCTCGCCCGCCGGGGCGCTTACCGCCAGGCCCGTGACGGGGTCGCCCATGCGGCGGAGACAGCACGCTGGCTGCGCGGCGAGGCGCCCGAGCTGAAAGCACCCGATCGCTTGCAGGAGCTGTGGGGCCATGACCGATAGATTCCAGCAGCACGTCGCCCAAGGCCGCTCGCCGCAGCTCGTCAAGGATCGCGACCCGCAGGACGATCCGGCCACGCCGGACGGCTATGCCGCCGTCCGGCGCATCCGAAGCTTCCATTTCGCCGACGTGGTGTTCCGCCGGCACGATGGGACGACGCAGGCCTTCCCGTGGGTCTACCTGCGAAGCTGGCTCGGCGACGGCAAAGGCACCCGCCTCACCCTGATCTGGCCGGAGATGGTGGTCTCACTCACCGGTCGGCACCTCGACACGATTGAGGAAAACATCATGCGCCGGATCGTGGCGGAGTTTCGCCAGGTCGCGCCTGGCCAGGCCGATCAGGTGCCAGCCGGCGTGCCCGTGATCCTAACCATGGATGTCGATATACCCGAACAGGTCTGAACAGCGAACCCCTGTTGGGCGTTACCTGCCTAGACAGCCTCATCGCCGGCGCCGTATCGCTCGCACGCACGACGGGTACTGCATCGCCAGCTACACATACACTCTGACATCAAACGCCCATGATTTTTATACTGTCTTTTACAAACAAATTAAGGTATTACGTCTGTATCTGTAAATAACGCTTGGTATACAGTTGCTTGCTTTTCTTGGTTTAACATCTTCATAGGCAGATACGTAGCTGCTATTTTTCTATCTATTACTGTGATGCGAAATTCTTCGAGGATATTCATAATAAATTCGCACAGATTTGATAACGTTTTATTTTCTCCAGTGATCCACGTCGATTTTCCATCAGATCGCAGGGCTCTCACACTAGCATACGGCCCAACTACAGATAAACCCATAGCTATCTCTTCTCCTTTACTTCCTATAACTATTTGCCGGGACACATCATCATTTGCATCCGTATATTCAATAGCATTGACCCCATGTAACTTGATCCTATCAATAATGTTACTGTATAGATTCAAGCTAAGTGATTTCACCACCTTGCGATAGTCAGGCGCGTTGAGATTCTCGCCATACGCGGTGCGAACATCAGCTAGGATACTGCGGATAATTTCTGCATCAGTCATGTTCTAGCTCTTCATGGCGTTTCTGGGCCCGCTGGATGCCCGTGCTTCAATCCACCGCTATCCATATGGACACGAACCTTAGACTGTAATCCCCCATTAGGGCCAGTGCCAACCGGTCGGCCAAAATCAAAATCGCGAACATTGGGATCGCCCTTGACACTCGAACCTTTTGTCCACGCTTCTTCAACTAACTTGTCGGCCTCTTCTCGGCTACCGCTAAATACAGACGTGGGCTTCCCTTGTTTAATACGATTCTTGTACTGTGGAGTTCCGGCTATATGGCCATCTTGCTTTTGCCGAGCAATAGATGAAATCGGTCCTTTCCCGGTAGCCGGCGTAGGTTCTGGATTTCCTGCTGCTGCCCCCCCTTTGGAATTTGTAGCCCCCGAAGACCCTGTCCTTCTCGTCGAAGTTGGCGCTTGGCTCGCCACAGCCTCCTCTTCCGAGGCCATTGCGCCTCTTGCTGCACCCTTTGCAGCCCTGATACCGGCAAGCGCCATCATCATATTCAAACCAGCCGCCCCGATGTCGAGCATCGCCTGGATTCGGATCGCTTTAGCCGCCTGCATTTTCTCTTTTGTGTTTGCCTCTCTCGCCAGAGCATGAGAATCGGCCATCAACTTCAGACCTTCCAGCCCTTTCTCTTTTGCAAAATAAAACGCAACGCCAGCAAGCGCGACATCTACTATAAATCCTGAAATAGGATTTGTATTAGCAATCGCCACAAGCTCAAAGGCTATATATGCTTTAGCGGCGTTCTCAAGTGTTAGAAAATCTCCAAAAGCTGCCCCAACTTCTCCGGGCATCTCTTGCCATGCCAACCAGTTCATCTCATCGACACGCTCATCCGGAGTCATCCGCGAGAGATCTACTCGCGGGCCATCTTCCACATCGCCCCGCTTAGCTTCTACTGTTATGACGACCTCTGGCAGAGAATCTGAGCTGGTGTACACGGGCGCGCGACGGTTGGAAGCGCCCAGTGCGTCCGTGCTCTTGAGACCTGGCTGAGTCCGTGTCCCGACATTCCCAGCTTGACCTGCCTGAACGGTAATCTCTCCAGCGAGACGCGTGAAGCTTGCTCGCGGCGCTGTGCGCGTTGCGGCGGGACGCGAGGCTTGCCGGGCAGCGCCTGTCGGAAGGCTTCCCGCTGAGACAATCGGCGGATCAGGAATAAAAACCGCCGCTATCTGCCTGTTTTTGAGTGCCTGCTGGATTTTGGCCCCGGGATTTCCACCATCGGCGAAATGGTCGGAGGTCGCTCCGACACAGTGCAGAAATGCCCTCAGCTGCGGCCCTGCGTGATCCTCACCGTGGCGCAAACCTTGCGCCGCGAGCGGATGAAGCTGCTCCTGGCGCAGCGCTTTCTGCCAGAATCTGATCTTGGGGTTGGTGGCCGCCCCGAGCAGCAACGTTCCGCCGGGCAGGTGAACGCGTGCCGTGTGCGGATCGTCCAAGGGATGACTCATACGTTACCCGCCCAACCGGC
>CAXUMV010000047.1:0-2422 GCA_964252065.1 uncultured Lichenihabitans sp. | reverse complement strand
TGCTTTGTAACAACCTCCGCAGGGAATCCGGAAGCCTTTCCACCATAAGGCGAAGTTTCGGGCACGACTCTGCCGCGCATGGCACGGTGATGCTCACCGCGAACTGGGCCGTGGGAAGCGGTTTGTCGCGCGGCAGGGCGGCAGTGCTCGGCGCCGGCAGCATTACCAGCACGAAGCGGGCCGCACCGGCAAAGAGCGCCCACATTATGACGTAGGGGAGCGCGCCTACCACGGCCTCGCCGGCCACCGCATAGCTGGCGGCGATCAGGGCCGTGCCAAGCCAGAAGCTCCACCGCCGGCCGGCGTAGTAGAGCACCAGCCATACGAGGCGGTACAGCTCGCGCATCGCTCATGCCTGCCGGAACAGCGCCGGCGTCCAGGTCGAGCCGGTGAAGTCGAACACCCGGCCGGCCTGGAAGATCACGGCCTCGCTCACGCGATCGACGTCGCCGCCCTTCCGGAGCGTCGTGAAATGCGACGGCTGCAATCGGTAATCGACCACTTGGCTCGCGCCGCGGCTGCGACTGCGGCCCCAGCTCCATTGCCGGGAGCTGCCGCGCTGATACGAGGAGGGGCTGCCGGCGGTAGCGCTGCTGCCCTCGTTGGTGCCTCCGCCGCCGCCCTCGTTCTCCCCCTCCCCCACATTCTCCCGCCACAGGACGGCCTTGCCGATCATCCCGGCGGCCCATTCCGCCGTCCGCGGATCGGGCTGCGCGTGGAAGATTTTCGTGGCGAGGTTGCCGAGAAGCGCGTCGGTCACGTTCTGAGCGTTCGGGCCGCCGATCCGGGCGTAGATGCCGGGGAGGTTCTGGGTGAGATAGACGTTCAGCGCGCGGCAGGCACGCGCCGTCGAGGCGAAGGCCTGGTCGGTCGCCGCCAGAAAATACTGGCACTCGTCGGCGAAGCAGAAGCAGGGGCGCGCCTGGTCGGTCTTCGGCCGCTTCTGCATGGCCTTCTGCCACATCACCTTCACGATGTGCTGGGCCAGGATGCCCTCCTCGCCCCAGGCGTGGGCCGAAAGATCGAGCACGATCACGGCGCCCTCGAAGGTCAGCTCGGGCAGGAAGGTCGAGTGGGTGGTGAACAGCCGGCGGAGATCCCCGGTGAGGAAGGGGTCGAGACGGGCGGTGAGCGTCTGCACGATGTTGCCGGGCGTGCGCTGGTCGGCATTCAGCATCGAGCCCGTCCAGTACTGCCAGACCGGGTCGAAATCCTCGCGGTCGATCGGGAAGGCGCCGCCCTGCTCGGCAAGGCGCACGGTCTGCGCCCAGAACGAGGTCTCGATCCATGACCCGTTCGGGTTGAGCTGTTCCTTGCTGGTCGGCCGGGCATGGACGAAGCGCATCAGCTCGGGGAGCGTGATGCGGCCGTAAGCGGCCCAGAGCGGCGCCAGGCTATGCCGGAGCAGCTCGCGTAGCGTCTGCTCCCAGAAGGCGTCCTTGCCGTCGCTGCCGCCCTCGTGGCGGCCCTCGGCCGCCTTCAGGATGTCGAGCAGCACGGCGACGGCCTCGAAGGTGCTGCCGCGGCCAACGGCCATTTGGTATTCGAGGAAGTTGAAGCGGTGGGCCAGGCTCTTGTCCATGACGACGAGAGACTGCGTGCGGCCGGTCTCCTCGGCGTAGCGCCGCCAGCGATCGGCCTCGTCCACGTTGGCGCAGCACACGATGCCGCCGAAGCCGGCCGAGAGGTAGGATTTGGCGATCAGGGCTCCGCTGCCGGAGGATTTGCCGGAGCCGATGCCGCCCGTGATGAACACGCCCTCGGCGGCATGGCGGAGAGTCCATACGTCGGCTTCCGAGAACATGAGGAGCGGCGTGTCGAGGTCGTGCACGTAGCCGGGAGCAGCCGGGGCCGGGGGCTTGGCCGCGCGCAGGGCGGCAAGTTCGTGCAACGCCGTTGTACTCCTGCCGTCGCCCGGTAATACTGCCGGACACTGGAGGCGACAGCATGTCGGAGCAAGACAGGATTGCACGGGAAGCACAGGGCGAAAACAGCTTCCGCCAGCGGCTGACCGACTATCTGATGGATGCGAACCGCCTGCCGTCGATCGGCAAGGAGCTGGCCTATGCGGTCGAGGACATCCGGCAAAAGGTCGTCGAGGAAGGGATGTACGGCCGGCCGGTGACGCCCTCGATCCACGGCAACCCGGAGCAGGACAAGGGCGATCCCCTCGGGCGGAGCCTGCACGTGGATATTTCCGTCGAGGTTTCGTTCAAGGATCGCTGCCGCGAGGTCTATGAGAGCCGGGAGCAAAACGCGCCGGCGAGGGAAACACCCGGGCCGGAACGGTGATCGCCGGCGGCTGGACCCGCAGCCAGGCTGCCCTCCTCGCCGGCCTGCTCGTCGCCGCCGCCGTATGGCACTGGCTGCTGCCGGCGATTTATCACCGGAACTGGGCGGTCTATCTCGAAGGGCCGCTTCC
>CAXUMV010000046.1:5546-14574 GCA_964252065.1 uncultured Lichenihabitans sp. | reverse complement strand
GCATCGCCATGCCGTCGAGAAGCGGAGGCCGGGCCTGGGTGGCCGCCGGATCCCATGGCAGGTCGATCGCGCCGAGCGCGAGAAGCATCGTCGGGCCGCTGTCCCGTATCCCGCACAGGCTGTTCGGAACGGCGGGGATTACCGGGCGGGCCTTCGCGATCCATATGCCGAAACACACCGTTGCGGAGACACACGATGCCTGAGATCGCCCATGCCGGCTCCTTCGAGCTCGGCCGCCGCCCCGTGCACCGTCTCGGCTACGGGGCGATGCAGCTCGCCGGCCCCGGGGTGTTCGGACCGCCCAAGGATCGCGACGGCGCGCTCGCCGTGCTGCGCGAAGCGGTCGCGAGCGGGGTCGACCACATCGACACCAGCGACTTCTACGGCCCGCACATCACCAACGAGATCATCCGCGAGGCGCTGCACCCCTACCCCGCCGAGCTCGTCATCGTGACGAAGGTCGGCGCGGTCCGCGGCGCCGACGCCTCCTGGAACCCGGCCCAGAGCCCGGCCGAGCTCACGGCAGCCGTGCACGACAACCTCCGCAATCTCGGGCTCGAGGCCCTCGACGTCGTCAACCTGCGCGTGATGGGCGAGGGGCATGAGCCGAGCGAGCATGCGATCGAGCCGCAGGTCGCGGTCCTGGCGGCGCTGCAGCAGCAGGGCCTGATCCGGCATCTCGGCCTCAGCAACGTGACCGCAAGGCAGGTGGAGGAGGCGCAGGGGATCGCGGAGATCGTCTGCGTCCAGAACCACTACAACCTCGCCCACCGCAGCGACGAGGCGCTGGTCGACGCGCTCGCGAGCCAGGCTATCGCCTATGTCCCGTTCTTTCCGCTCGGGGGCTTCACGCCGCTCCAGTCCTCGGCACTGTCGGAGGTGGCGAGCGCGCATGGCGTGACGCCGATGCAGGCCGCCCTCGCCTGGCTGCTGCACCGGTCCCCCAACATCCTGCTGATTCCGGGCACCTCGTCGGTCGCGCATTTGCGCGAGAACCTGGCGGTGGCGACGCTGACGCTGTCCGACGAGGGGCTTGCCAGGCTCGACACGATCGGCGCGGGGCCGAGCCACTGAGGCGCCTCGATCCTCTTGGCCTGTCGTCGCGAGCGCAGCGTGGCGATCCACGGCCGGGCTTCCGCCCCCTCCCATGGATCGCCACGGCGCTTCGCGCCTCGCGATGACGGGAGGACCGGGGTGGTCAATGCACCCCCTTGGTCAGCCCCTGCACGAAGTAGCGGTTCAGCACCAGCACCATGAGCGCGATCGGCACGGTCGAGAAATGGGCCAGCGCGCCCAGCGTGCCCCAGCTGATGTCGTAGGTGCCGTAGGCGGCCAGCAGCGCGACCGAGATCGGCTTGGTGTCGAGGCGGGTCAGGAAACTCGCGTAGAGAAAGTCGTTCCAGGAAAACAGGATGCAGAACAGCGCGCTCGCGATGATGCCGGCGCGCACCATGGGCAGCTCCACCCGCCAGAAGGCGCCGAACTGGGTGCAGCCGTCCGTCAGCGCCGCCTCGAGCAGCGCGGGCGGCACGGAGCGGAAGTAGGAGAACATCATCCAGGTGACGAAGGCGGCGTTCAGCACGGCGTTGATGAGGATCACCGCGCCCCAGGTGCCGAGCAGGCCGACGTCCCGCATCAGAAGATAGAAGGGAATCAGCGCCGCCACCGCGGGCACCATGCGGATGGCGAGGAAGAAATAGGCGAGCCCGATGGCGTAGCGGCTCCTCGCCCGGGCAAGCGCATAGCCGGCCGGCACCCCCAGGGCCAGCGACAGCCCCGCCGAGCCCGCCGCGATCACAAAACTCGACCGCAGCAGGCCTGCGACGTCGAACAGGGCGAAGATCGCGCGGAAGTTGGCGGCCGTCGGGGTGAACAGAAGCGTGGGCGGCGAGGTGAACATCGCCGTCCCGGGCTTGTAGGCGGTCGTCACCAGCCAGAGCACCGGGGCGAGGAACAGCGCCACGATGACCGCCAGCGCCGCCCGCTGGAGCCCAATGTGCAGACCCCGCGGCCTCATCGGCCGTAGGCCGCCACGTCCGCGCGGCGGATCAGCAGCGCGAAGCCCCCGGCCAGGAGCGCGATGCAGCCGAGCATCACATTGCCGATCGCCGAGGCCACGCCGATGTTGAAGAACTCGAGCCCCTGCTTGACGGCCAGCACCATGAGGGTCTGCGTCGCGTTCGCGGGCCCGCCGGCGGTGGTGACGTAGATGGCGTCGAAGATCCGGAAGGCGTCCATGATGCGCAGGACCAGCGCGAGGAAGATCGCCGGCAGCATCAGGGGCAGGATCACGCGGACGAAGCGCTGCCGGGGCGTCGCCCCGTCGACCGTCGCGGCTTCGAGGACATCGGCCGGCAGGGCCTTGAGCCCCGCGAGCAGGATGAGGGCGACGAGCGGCGTCCACTCCCAGACGTCGATCCCGACCAGGGCGGCCAGGGCCGTGCGTGTATCGCCCAGCAGCCCGCGCGGGTCCGACCATCCCCAGGCCGAGAGATAATAGCCGATGGGGCCGTAGTCGGGCCCGAGCAGCGCCTTGAAGATCAGCCCGACCACGACCGGCGTCACGGTGACGGGCACGAGCAGCAGGGCGAGGCAGATGCGGTTGAAGCGGCCGTCCGGCCAGAGCAGCAGCGCAAGCCCCAGGCCGAGCACGAATTCGAGCGTGACGGCGGCGGCCGTGAACAGCGTCGTGTTCAAGAGTGCCGCCCGCATCGCGGCGTCGGCCAGGAGATCGCGGTAGTTGCCCAGCCCCACGAAATGCCGCCGCGCCGGATGCAGGAGATTGTAGTCGAACAGGCTGTACCAGGCCCCCTGCAGCAACGGCCCGACCCCGACGGCCAGCACATAGACGAGCGCGGGCGCGGCCATGAGGGTGAGGAAGAGGCGCCGCCGGGCCGGGTAGGACAGGCCGGCCTCAAGGCTCGCGGCCGCCATCAGGGTGCCCTGCCCGGCCGGCAGGGCGCAAGCACGTCGTCGCGCGTCGGCGGCGCGAGGGGCCGGTCGCCGACGGCGCCAGGGTCCCCCCAGGCGATCTCGGCCCGGGCCGCGAGCGCGCCGGCGGTCCAATCGAGGCGGAAAAGTTCGGCCTCGACCGTGGCCCGGGTTTCGCTAGCGGCCGGGGCCGCGAAAGGGCCGACAGTGGCGGGCGCCGCGGGATCGGCCCGCAGGCGGCGCTCTTCGTGGAGCTCGCGCGCCAGCGCCTCGCGCGGCGTCTCGCCGGCATCGATCTTGCCGCCCGGCTGCAGGAAGAAGGCGCTGCCGCGCTTACGCACGAGGAGGGTCCACCGGTCCTGCCCGATCACGAGGGCGGCGGCGATGCGGATCGGGGCTGGCGTCATGGAGAGGAGCTTAGCCGATCCGCGGGGGCGCCGCACGGTGTGCCGAGCCCGATCGCGATGGGCGACGAAGCGCGTGCACGGTGCTATCCTTACGCCCGACAAGGCGGGCGCGGCCGCGTGGCGAAGCCGCGACACCGCGCCCGCGCCCCATCAAAGGTCTGTTCCAGCATGACGAGCCGCGTCATTCCCGTCGCACCCTTCACCCTGGTCGTTTTCGGGGCCACCGGCGACCTGTCGCGACGCAAGATCCTTCCCGCGCTCATCCACCGCGACCTCGCCGGCCAGCTGCCGCCCGCGGCACGCATCATCGGGGTCTCGCGGCGCCCGATGTCGCGGGAGGCCTTCCAGGCCATCGGGCGCGAGGCGATGACGCAGTTCGTCGGCAAGGGCGCGGTCAGCGAGGCGGTCAAGACGGGCTTTCTCGAGCGGCTCGACTATGTGGCGGCGGACGCCACGGCGCCCGAGGGGTGGGAGGATCTCAAGGCCAAGCTGGCCGATCGGCCCGACGACATCAAGGTGCTCTACCTTGCGACCTCGCCGGACCTGTTCGGCCCGATCGCCGCCCAGGTGGGCGCGCTCGGCATGGTGGCTGCCAACACGCGCGTCGTGCTGGAGAAGCCGATCGGCAAGAACTTCGCCTCGGCGCTGGCCGTGAACGATGCCATCGGCCGGGTCTTCCCCGAGCAGAGCATCTACCGGATCGACCATTACCTCGGCAAGGAAACGGTGCAGAACCTGATGGCGCTGCGCTTTGCCAACGCCCTGTTCGAGCCGCTGTGGAGCTCGGCCCATATCGATCACGTGGAGATCACGGTGGCCGAGGAGCTCGGGGTGGAGGGCCGGGCGGGTTACTACGACACCGCC
The DNA here is from genome assembly GCA_964252065.1 of uncultured Lichenihabitans sp. Lineage (GTDB taxonomy): Bacteria > Pseudomonadota > Alphaproteobacteria > Rhizobiales > Beijerinckiaceae > Lichenihabitans. The sequence continues at coordinate 10,372 of CAXUMV010000046.1, read as the reverse complement.
GGGGCCATGCGCGACATGGTGCAGAACCACATGCTCCAGCTCGTCTGCCTCGTCGCCATGGAGCCCCCGACCTCCATCGCGGCGGACGCCGTGCGCGACGAGAAGCTCAAGGTCCTCAAAAGCCTGAAGCGGATCGACGCCGGCAACGCGGCCCAGGTGACGGTGCGCGGGCAGTACAAGGCCGGCGCCTCGGCGGGCGGCGCCGTGACGGGCTATCTCGACGAGCTCGACCAGCCAAGCGACACGGAGACCTTCGTGGCCATCCGGGCGGAGATCGCCAACTGGCGCTGGGCCGGCGTGCCGTTCTATCTCAGGACCGGCAAGCGGCTGCCCTCGCGGGTGTCGGAGATCGTGGTGAGTTTCCGCGCCATCCCGCATTCGGTGTTCGACGGGGCGGCGCCCGAGCCCAACAAGCTCGTCATCCGCCTGCAGCCCGACGAGGGCGTGAAGCTCTGGCTCATGATCAAGGATCCCGGGCCCGGCGGCATGCGGTTGCAGCACGTGCCGCTCGACATGAGCTTCGCCTCGGCGTTCCACGCCCGCAACCCGGACGCCTACGAGCGGCTGATCCTCGACGTCGTGCGCGGCAACCAGACGCTGTTCATGCGGCGCGACGAGGTGGAGGCGGCCTGGTCCTGGGTCGACCCCATCATCGAGGCCTGGGCGGCCTCCAACGAGCCCCCGCGCCCCTATGTGGCGGGCACCTGGGGCCCCTCGGCCGCGATCGCCCTGACCGAGCGCGACGGCCGCAGCTGGACCGAGATCGGCTGAGTCCTGGAGCGGCGGCCCCCCGCGTTGACAGCCGCCCCCGCCCCCTCTAGACACCGGCCGAGGGGGCTGTAGCTCAGATGGGAGAGCGCTGCAATCGCACTGCAGAGGCCAGCGGTTCGATTCCGCTCAGCTCCACCAGGGCTTATCAAGACCTGCTAAGTCTCTGATGCGTTGGTTAATCCGTTAGTTGTACTGTAAGGTACGGCGGCCTGAAACCGTGGGCAGGGCCCATTCAGTGCGAGGCAGCAGATCCGTAGAGGGTCGGCTCCAAAATCACGACCTAATAGCAATTCGGAGCTGTGACAGGCTTCATTTAGCCTGATGAAGTGAGACGGTTCAGACCGTCGCTTCCTGTTTAAAGTCCAACCGCCTCAGCCTGACATTGATGAGATGGAACAGCCGCTCGGCATCGACTTCGGTGACGACGTGGCAGTTGGCGTCGGTGGCCGGCGTGGCCAGCGTGCGGCCGTAGGCGCCGGCGGGATCGCAGTCGACTTCGAGGGTTGCCTCGACGCCCTTGAAGAGCGTCGGGTCGATCAAGAATGCGGTCACGCAGGGGTCGTGCAGGCTGGCATCGCCGCCGCCATACTGGCGCATCATGGCGATCGCCGTCTTCATGACCGGGCCGCTGTCGCGGTCGAGCATGTCGAACCGGGCTTTGGTGAGCTTGGCCTGTCGTGTCACGTCGAGGCCGAACATGGTCGTCGGGATGCCGGACGAGAGCACGATCTGCGCGGCATGCGGATCGACCCAGATGTTGTACTCCGCATCGGTCGGCGTATTGCCCGGGCAGAACGCGGCACCGCCCATGAACGCGATCGCCTTAATCTTGGCGGCGATCTCCGGCTGCTTGATCAGCGCCAGGGCGATGTTGGTCATCGGGCCGATGGGGCAGAGGGTGATCTCACCGGGGTGCCGCATCACGGTGTCGATGATGAAGTCGACCGCGTGCTGGCTCTGGACCTGATGTGTCGCGTCGGGCAAGCCGAGGTCGCCGAGGCCGTCGGTGCCGTGGCTCGCCGCGCTCTTTGTCTCGCGCAACATGATCGGCCGGCCGCACCCGGCATGGACCGGAATGTCCGGGCGACCGGCCATGGCGCCGACCCGCAACGCGTTGCGGGTCGTCAAGCCGAGCGACACGTTGCCGACGACGGTCGTGATGCCGACGATCTCGATCTCGTCGGGCGAGGCAAACGCCATGAGGAGCGCGATCGCATCGTCCACGCCAGGGTCGCAATCGACGATGATCCTGCTCCCGGCCATGCGGTGACGACTCGTTCCTTCGATGGAAGTCCAAGGGCCATCCCGGTCGGATGGCCCCTGTCGCGTGTCGGGTGAAAGGCCGAGCGCCTACTTCAGCAACTCGTTGGTGTAGTATTTCGAGCCCGGCAGCACCTCCTTGATCTGGTCGGTGTCCTTCAGCGCCTGGGCGATCGGCAGCCAATTCTTGTCTTCCTGGGCCATGAAGCCGGTGTCGCCCTTCATCAGGGCGGCCGTGAGCGTCCAGCCGGCGAGGTTGTAGGCAAGGCTCCCGCCTTCCGGATAGGCCTTGGTGAACATCTCGGCGGCGTCCTTGGGATGGTCGACGGCCCATTCGGTGGCCTTGATGGTCGCGCGCATCCACTTCTTGGCGACATCGCCATGGGCGGCCAGATAGGCCGTGGACGCGGTATAGGCCCAGACCGGAACGTCGGGCACGCCGGCGGCCCGGCCGATCAGGCTGGTCGGATCCTTCTTCAAGGTCTCCTGAACCTGGGGAACCAGGTAGTTCTCGGTGTTGGTGGCGATGTCGATCTTGCCGGCCAGCAGGAGGTTGGTGTTGGAATCCTGCGCGATGATCAGCTTGACGTCGTCCTCGGTCAGCTTGGCCGCCCTGAGGACGAAGGGCATCATCGCCTTGGTCCAGGAGTCGGTGTAGATGGCGATCGACTTGCCCTTGAGCGTGTCGAGCGACACCGGCTCGCCGGGACGGCCGAACAGGCCCCAGTTGTTGCTCTTGGTGTAGAGGCCGATCGAGGTGATCGGGATGCCCTGGGAGGCGCCGAACACCACGTCGGTCGTGGCCTCGTAGCCGATCTCGGCCTGGCCGAGGGCGAGAAGGCGCGCGGTGGTCTGGGAGTCGGGCGGGAAGATGACGTCGATCTTGAGGCCTTCGGCCTCGTAGTAGCCCTTCTGCTGGCCGACGAGCGTCGGGATCAGCTCGAAATCGGCGCTCGGCCAGTCGTAGACGAAGCGGATTGTGGTGAGATCGGCGGCCTTGGCCGGAACCGCGTTCAGTGCGGCAGCCATGGCCAGAAGGCCGGCGGTCGCGGAAACCATCCTGGTATAGATGCGGCGCATTGCGTTCCCCTTGGGTTGGTGCCGGCGTTTGGAGCGTGACGGCACGGTCACGCGGTGGTGCTGGTCGGCGCGGGCTTCCATTGCGCCCAGGCCGGCGCGGTGGATCGGGAGCGCCAGGGCGTCATCAGGATCTCGAGCCCGAACACGAGCAGGAAGGAGCCGACGCCGATGACGGTCAGAAGAAGCATGGCGGCGTAGACCCCGGCCGTGTTCATCTGGGCGTTGGCGGTGATGAGGTAGGTGCCCAGTCCCTGTTTGGACGAGGCGGTCCACTCGCCGATGACGGCGCCCGTGACGGCGTAGGTCGCGCCGATCTTCAGGCCGGAGAACAGCGGACCGATGCAGGCCGGCAGCTTGACGATGGCGAAGGTGCGCAAGGTGCCCCCGCCCATGAGCCGGGCGAGGTTGAGCATGTCGCGGTCGACCGAGGCGAGGCCGTCGAGCACGTTCACGACGACCGGGAAGAACACAATCCAGGCGACGATGATCAGCTTGGGCGTGAGGCCGAAGCCGAAGATGATGACCAGCGGCGCCGCGATGGCGACGATCGGCACGGCCTGCGAGATGATCAAGGCCGGCATGACGAGCCGCTGCACGACGCGGAACTGTCCCATCCCCAGGGCCAGCACGAAGCCGATCAGGGCGCCGAGCCCGTAGCCGATCGTGGTCTCGTAGAGCGTCTGGCCGGTCAGGACCGAGAGGCGCGGCCAGTTGTCGTAGAGCGTGCCGAACGCCTGGGCCGGCGTCGGGATGACGTAGGACGGAAGCCCGGTCACCAGGAGAAGCAGCTCCCAGCCGGCGAGGATCAGCATCATGGCCGCGACCCAGATCATGAACGGTCCCGCCGCCGACCCCAACCGTGTGTTCATGCCGGTCGCTTCCCCGCGATCAGTGATAGAGGTGCTGCATGACCCGGCGCTTCAGGGCGACGAACGTGTCCGTCGTCAGCACCTCCAGCGAACGCGGCCTGGGCAGCTCGACGGCCAGGATCTCGGCGATGCGGCCCGGTCGCGGCGTCATGACCACGATCCGGTCGGCCAGGAAGATCGCCTCGTCGACGTCATGGGTGACGAACAGGATGGTGCGGCGCAGGTCGCGCCACAACTGCAGCAGCCACTGCTGCATGCCGAGGCGGGTCTGGGCGTCGAGCGCGCCGAACGGCTCGTCGAGCAGCATGACCTGCCGGCCGGCGGCGATCGTCCGCATCATGGCGACGCGCTGGCGCATGCCGCCGGACAGCGCGTGCGGGTAGTGGTTGAGGAACTCGCCGAGGCCGTAGCGGGCCGCAAGCTCGGCGGCGGCACGCTGGTCCTCGGCCGTCACCCCGCGCGTCAGCGACGCCGCCAGGGTGATGTTGCCGAGCACCGTCCGCCAGGGCAACATCAGATCCTTCTGCAGCATGTAGCCGACCTGTCCCGGCCGGTTGCTCACATCCCGGCCGTCGAGCACGATCTGTCCGGAGGTGGCCCGCAGCAGTCCCGACACCGCGTTGAACAGCGTGCTCTTGCCGCAGCCCGATGCGCCGAGGATGCAGACCAGCTCGCCGTCGGCGATCTCGAGGCTCACGTCGTTGAGCGCGACGACGGACCCGAAACGGACGCTGAGATGCTCGATGGACAGCTTGGTCGGAGGCGCGGCCTGTGGTCTTGTCGCGGGCTGACCGGACGTCCGCAGCTCAGGCGTTTCGTGCATTCAGGGTTCTTTGATGCAGACAA
>CAXUMV010000046.1:0-5536 GCA_964252065.1 uncultured Lichenihabitans sp. | reverse complement strand
CCCCGGCTGGACAAAGCATAAGTCCTCGAACGAGACACCCGCCGCACCGGAAACTTATCCGGCAACCCTCCAGGGTTGTCAATTCCGTTGCAACGGCGATCGATCGTGTCTCCTATTGCTCGGCGTTGATGCCTGTGTTGGTCAATGCCGCTCGAAGACGTTGCAGGCCACTTATTTATAGGCATGGCGTTCGATTGCCACGTGTATCGAGGCGGGGTCCGAACGCCCATGTCGTCTTCGCGAGCGCAGAGAAGCGACCCATGGTCGGCCTCTGACCTGGAGCATGGATCGCTACGGCGTGAACGCGCCTCGCGATGACGGCAAGGAGGCTTCGGCGATGGCTTGCGGATCGGTGCCCGAGGGCAGGCGAGGAGCATGACGCGATGACAGCCGACCTCCGTGCCGTCTACCGGGACTACATCGCCTGCCTGAATGCGCAGGACTGGCCGCGTCTCGGACGGTTCGTGCACGGCGAGGTGATCCACAACGGCCGGCGGCTCGGGCTTTCGGGGTACCGGGCGATGCTGGAGAAGGATTTTTGCGACATCCCGGATCTTGCCTTCGATGTCCGCATGCTGCTTGCCGATCCACCGTGCATCGCGAGCCGCATCGAGTTCGCGTGTACGCCGAAGGGCACCTTCCTCGGTCTTCCGGTCGACGGCAGGAGGGTCTCCTTCAGCGAGAACGTGATCTACGCCTTTCGCGAGGCCCGGATCATCCAGGTCTGGTCCGTGATCGACAAGACGGCTCTCGAAGCGGCTCTCCTGCTCGGCGGAGGCTAGGGGCAGCCCTCAGGGGCACGGCGCGGCGGTCTTCAGCGTCACGGGAGCCGGAAGGGTCTGTGCGAAGTGCTGCAGGGCGTCCCGCATCTGGTCCTGCACGGACCGCTTGGTGGCAAGGAACAGGACGTTCGGACCGGCGGCCGTCACCTGCTCTGTCTCAAGGACCGCCATCAGGCACCACTCGTCCGGGATCGCGTCGACGAACCAGGCCTCGTAGATCATCGCGTAGTCGACATCGGCCGCCTGGGTCCAGCCTCTGATGTCGGACTTCCCGACTTTTCTCGCCGCGCGGGCCTTGCGGACCGGCTCCGACCCGAGACCCCAGAGATCGAGAACGAAAGACCGGTTCTGGAAGGAGACCCAGCCGAGATCGTTCACCGCGACATTGTGCGGGAAGAACTCGGTCGCGAACCGATGCATTTGGAACTGCTGATGGTAGATGTTCTGCGAGGCAAAGGGCGTCGTCACGGTCGCGTCCGCGTAGGGCTGGACGAGCAGCGCCAAGGCCGCCAGCAAGGCGAGCTTGCCGGCCCACGTCGTCATGACGCGCCAGCGCAACAGGTGAGGGCCGAGAACGGTCAGAGCGCCCATCACCAGGATGGCGACCGCATACACCTCGTAGCGATGAAACCAGCCATATTGCCCGGCCAGGAGATGAGCGCCGAGCCCGGCAAGCAGCAGAACGAGGCCGATCGCCCGCGGATCGACCGCGTCGCGCCTCGTCCGAACAGACCATAGCGCTCTGATCACGAGGCACAGCACCAGGCTGAAGATGAGGCCCCACCGGGTCCGCAAGGCCAGGGCGAGGTTGGTCGCAAGACCCTTGAGGACCCCGACGAGGCCGAGGCCACCGGCGACATCGGCGGCCGACCTGGATTTCAGCAGCACCGAGCTTGGCAGGAACGGCAGTCCCAGGCGCCGCATCACGGCCGCATCGATGAGGAGGCCCACGACGATGGCGAGGCCGACGGTCGCCGCCACCCGTCGCTGCCCCAGGCTGAACAGGATGACTAGCGCCGCTCCGGCCAGGGCCAATCCTTCGAAGCGCAGGAACGGCATGCAGAGAAGGGCCGCGTAGAGCCAGGGCGAGGGTGCCCGCCGATCGGCGACGGCCGCCATCTCGCGCATGACGACGATCACCGTCAGCACGTGCAGCGAATGCTCCATGCCCGTCATCGGGAGGCCGTAGGCATTGATGCTGAGGATGACGAACGGGCACAGCAGGTGGATCAGCCACCGCTCGGCTTTGTCGGTCGGGGCAGTACGGCGCCACAGGAACTCGATCGCCAGCCAGACCGAAAGCCCGGTCGCCACCGTATTGATGAGGATCGGACCCAAAGTTCCCAAGCCGACGGCAAGTGTCGGAACAAGGATCAACGGGTAGAGAATGGACGAGGACGGTGAGGAATACTCGTGCTCGTTGATCCCAAAGCCGCCATGCAGGATATGACTGGCGAGGGACAGATGGATATAGGGATCGTCCAGGGTATAGACGAGGTGCCCGTCCGCCATGCGGACAGTCACGGCAATGAACAACACGAACGTCACGGCCCAGAACAGCGTCCAGGCCGAAGCGAAACGGCGGCTTTCTGGTGGAATCCCGGTCCGGTCCGCGGTAACGGCGTCCTGCGTCAATCCTTGTGGACTTTGAACCGAGACCATGGGCGGGACCTTGACCTGATTTCCAAGGTATGAGCCTCGGTCGCGGGTGTCAAAGCAAGGGCCGCGCGCGCGCCCTGCGTCTTCCCGAACAGGACATCTCATGCCGGCCTCCGACCGCAATCCGTTCCCGCCCGGCGATGCCGACCGCCACGCCATCTGGGCCATGCTGGTCCATCGCGACATCGAGGCGTTCCTGGCGCAGGACGAGGCCGCCATGGCGACGGATTTCGAGCCGGCCGGCTTCTTCGGGATCCATGCGCACCGCTCCGACAATCCGGACTCCTGGCGCCTCGGCTTCAGCTTCGACGAGTACAGGGCCGAATGGCTCAGGCAGGCCGGGGACGCCGCCGGCAAGGCCTACCGGTCCAGCCTGCGCGAGGCGCTGTTCGCCGCGACCGTGCTGCGGGACATCGACGTGCACGGCGACATGGCCCTCGCCCACAAGAAGTTCGACGGGGTCGTCGAGCTGGACGACGGGACGGTCGAGACCCTGAACTGGCAGACGCTCTACGTCTGCCGGCGGTTCGGCGACCGCTGGAAGATCGTGGGCTTCACCGGCTACATGCCCCACCCGATGGGCGCGCGCCGGGGAAGGTAGCGCCACGGCGCTTTGCGCCTCGCGACGACGACCCCTTGAGCGGTTACAAGGGGGCGCAGAGCGCTTGCTTTGCCGGCGCGGATGCGGCCAATGGCCGGCGCGGCTTTCCTGCTTCGTGATTCGTCAGTCATGTCTGCGCAAAAATCGGGCGATGCGCTCGGCGGCATCGTTCTCTACTCGGCCGGAGTCCTGTTCCTTTCGGTCAACGACGCCCTGGGCAAGTGGCTGGTGGCCGACTACAGCGTCGCGCAGGTCATGACGCTGCGCGGCCTCGGCGCCATCGCGGTGCTCGGGCCGGCGCTGGGGGCCGTGCGGTCCCGCTTCACCGGCCCGCGGCCGTTCGGCCTGCATCTCTGCCGCGTCGCATGCTCGGCCATCGACACCTACTGCTTCTACTTCGCCGCCAGATCGCTGCCGCTCGCGGACGTGATGACCCTCTATCTCGCCGCGCCGCTGATCGTGGTGGCCCTGTCGGGCGTCGTGCTCGGCGAGCGCGTCGGGGCCCGGCGCTGGGCCGCCGTGGTGGCGGGGTTCGCCGGCGTGCTGATCGCCCTGCATCCCTCGGGGGCGGCGCTGTCGCCGGGGGCGATCGTGGCGCTGGCCGGCTCGCTCATGTTCGCCCTGTCGCTGACCATCACCCGCCAGCTTCGCGCGACGCCCTGGCTCGAGCTCGTGACCTACCAGGTGGTCGGCACGGGGCTGGTGGGCGCGGCCTTGGCCCCGGTCGGCTGGATCGCCCCGACCGTCACCGACATCGGCCTGATGGCGGTCGTCGGCATTGTGTCGATGTGCTGCCTGATGTGCGTCACCAAGGCCCTTTCGATCGCGCCGGCCTCCCTGCTCGCCCCGTTCCAGTACCTGTCCATCGTCTGGGCGGCCATCATGGGGTGGATCGTGTGGGGCGACGTGCCGAGCGGGGCCATCGTGCTGGGCAGCGCCGTGATCGTGGCGAGCGGGCTCGTCGTGCTGCGCTTCGAGGGGCGCGCCGCCGCACCGGACGCGGCGGCCTGACCGCGCCAGAAACCCCGGGGACGCCGGAGCGCTGCCCCTGGGCGGGGCGGGACCCCGTCTACCGGGCCTACCACGACACCGAGTGGGGCGTGCCCGAGTACGATGGCCGGGCGCTGTGGGAGAAGCTGGTGCTGGACGGCTTCCAGGCCGGCCTGTCCTGGATCACAATCCTGCGCAAGCGCGAGGCGTTCCGGGCGGCCTTCGCGGGGTTCGAGCCCCGGCGGGTCGCAGCGTTCGGCGAGCCGGACGTGCTGCGCCTCCTGGCGGACGCCGGCATCGTGCGCTCGCGCGCCAAGATCGAGGGCGCGATCCGCAACGCGCGGGCCTATCTGGCGATGCAGGACGCGGGCGAGGATTTCGGGGCCTTCGTCTGGGACTTCGTGGGCGGGCAGCCACTCCAGAACGCCATCGGCAGCAGCGCCGGCGTCCCGGCGCAGACGCCGCTGTCGCTCGCCCTGTCCAAGGCCCTGAAACACCGCGGCTTCACCTTCGTCGGTCCCGTCATCGTCTATGCCTGGATGCAGGCGAGCGGGCTCGTGAACGACCACCTGACGGGCTGCTTCCGCCACGCCGAACTCGCGGCGATGTTGGGATTGAACTCCGTCGGCAGGATCGGGTTGTGGAACTGCAGGGCCACCCTGCCCTCCTCGGCCTTGGCCACCGTCGCGCGCCGGGTGCCGACCGTGACCTGCTCGCCGCGGGTCAGCGGGGGTATCGAGCCTTTCAGGGCAACGCCCACCAGCGAGAGGTCGGCGATGCGGACCGGGAAGCGGCGCCCGTCGCCGACGGTCATGATCGTGTCCCGGATGACGGGCGCGACGCGGTCCTGCATCATATTGGCCGCGGTGCCCTGCATCGGGTCGGCGCCGAAGGCCCGCAGGCGCTGGCGCGCGCGGTCGAAGTCCTTGTGGAGCAGGTCGAGCTGCTCGATGATCACGGCCGCCGGGCCGAGCGGCACGTTGTACTGGTCCTTGGCGCCCGCGGCATCGCTCAGGCGCTTGGCCTGATTGGCCAGCGACTGGCAGAACCCGCGGTCGTAGCTCGCATCCGCCATGCGCGAGGAGGTGCCGAGCGCGTTCATCAGCGCGTAGCCGGTCGGGGCGAGGACGGAGACCGCGGCCAGGATCGCCAGCACTTCAGGCTGGGCGGCGCCCAGGACGATGAAGAGGCCGAAGGTCAGGGCCAGCAGCCCGCCGAAGGCCGAGAAGCCCGCCAGCATCTGGTCGCGCCCTTCCTCGGCCTCGAGCACGGCATCGGCGCTGCGCTTGGTGATGGCCGCGGCGTCGCTGAGGGCGGCGCCACGCGCCTTGGCGGACCTCACCTCGATGGCCGGGGAGGCGGGCGGGATGTCCGCCATGTCGCGCAAACGGGCCATTCGACTTGTCCCTCACCTGCCGGCTCCGTGGCCCGACCGGGCCCGCCGGACGTTCCTATGAGCCGCCGATCACCCCGCCGGCCGTCCGCACCACCCAGCCGCCGCCCT
>CAXUMV010000045.1:3471-14883 GCA_964252065.1 uncultured Lichenihabitans sp. | reverse complement strand
GTGCCGAGGTAGCGCAGGATGGTGCGCAGCTTGCCCACATAGGCCTTGGCCTCGTCCGCCGAGCGCATGTCGGGCTTGGAGACGATCTCCATGAGGGCCACGCCCGAGCGGTTGAGGTCGACGTAGCTCGCGTTCGGCGCCTGGTCGTGCAGCGACTTGCCGGCGTCCTGCTCGAGATGCAGGCGCTCGATGCCGACCGTGAACTGCTCGGTCGGGGTGAGGTCCACCGTGACCTCGCCCTCGCCCACGATCGGGCTCTTGTACTGCGAAATCTGGTACCCCTTCGGCAGGTCGGGGTAGAAGTAGTTCTTGCGGTCGAAGCTCGAGCGCCTGTTGATGACGGCCTTGAGCCCGAGCCCGGTGCGCACGGCCTGCGCCACGCACGCCTCGTTGATCACCGGCAGCATGCCGGGCATGGCGGCGTCGACGAGGCTGACATGGCTGTTGGGCTCGCCCCCGAACTCCGTCGAGGCGCCCGAGAACAGCTTCGACCGCGAGGTCACCTGGGCATGGATTTCCATGCCGACCACGATCTCCCAGTCGCCGGTCGCGCCGCGCACGAGGTTGCTCGCTTCGGTCATCTCAAGGTCCTCCGTCCGCAGAGCTCGCGAGGCCCCACCATCACGCCCACCAGGGCTCGGGCAGCACCGTCCTGGGCGCGGCGGCTTCGAGCGCGGCGCCGAGCGCGAAGAGCGTCTCCTCCTCGAACGGCCGCCCGATCAGCTGGAGGCCGAGCGGCAAGCCCTCGGCGCTGCGCCCCGCGGGCACCGCGATACCCGGCAGTCCGGCCATGTTCACGGTGACGGTGAAGACGTCGTTGAGGTACATCTCGACCGGATCGTCGTTGCCCTTCTCGCCCACCGCGAAGGCGGCCGTGGGGGTGGCCGGCGTCAGCAGCGCGTCGACGCCCGCCTCGAATGCCTGCTCGAAGTCGCGCTTGATCAGGGTCCTGATCTTCTGGGCGCGGACGTAGTAGGCGTCGTAGTAGCCGGCCGACAGCACGTAGGTGCCGATCATGATGCGCCGCCGGACCTCCTTGCCGAAGCCCGCGGCGCGGGTCTCGCCATACATGCCGGCGATGTCGCGGGCCGGCTCGCGCAGCCCGTAGCGCACGCCGTCGTAGCGGGCGAGGTTGGAGGAGGCCTCGGCAGGCGCCACGATGTAGTAGGCCGGCAGCGCGTAGCGGCTGTGGGGCAGCGACACCTCGACGATGGCGGCGCCCGCCTCGCGCAGCCAGGCGATCCCCTGCTGCCAGAGCGCCTCGATCTCGGGAGCCATGCCGTCCAGCCGGTACTCCTTCGGGATCCCGATCGTCTTGCCCTTGACCGAGGCGCCGACCGCGGCCTCGTAGTCGGGCACGGACCTGTCGACGGAGGTCGAGTCCTTGGGGTCGAAGCCGGCCATGGAGCGCATGAGGATCGCGGCATCCCGCACGGTGCGGGCGATCGGGCCGGCCTGGTCGAGCGAGGACGCGAAGGCGACGATCCCCCAGCGCGAGCAGCGGCCGTAGGTCGGCTTCAGGCCGACGGTGCCGGTGAAGGCGGCCGGCTGGCGGATCGAGCCGCCGGTGTCGGTGGCGGTGGCGCCGAGGCATAAGTGGGCCGCAACGGCCGCCGCCGAGCCGCCCGAGGAGCCGCCCGGCACGAGCGCGGCGTTCTGCCCCGGCTTGCGCCAGGGCGAGACCACGGGGCCGAAATGCGAGGTCTCGTTCGAGGAGCCCATGGCGAACTCGTCGAGGTTGAGCTTGCCCAGCATCACGGCGCCGTCGCGCCAGAGCTGCGCCGAGACCGTCGATTCGTAGGTCGGCACGAAGGACTCGAGGATGCGGCTGCCGGCCGTGGTGCGCACGCCGGCCGTGCAGTAGAGGTCCTTGATGCCGAGCGGGACGCCCTCGAGCGGGCCGCCCTCCCGGCGGGCGAGCCTCGCGTCGGAGGCGGCCGCCATGGCGCGGGCCCGCTCGGGCGTCTCGGTCACGAAGCCGTTCAACGCCCGGGCGCGCACCATGGCGCGGAGATGAGCCTCGGTCAGCTCGCCCGCGCTCAATGCGCGGCTGCGGAGGGCGTCGCGGGCGGCCGCAAGGGTCAGCCGTGTCGGGTCGGTCATTCAGGGCATCCTGACGCGCGCGGCGTCCGCACGCTCACTCGATCACCTTGGGCACGACGAAGAAGCCGTCCTCGGTCATCGGCGCGTTGGCGACGATCTGGTCGGCGATGCCCCCGTCGGTCACGAGATCGGGGCGCAGCCGCAGGCCCATGGGCATCACGGAGGTCATCGGCTCGACGCCGTCGACGTCGACGGCGTCGAGCTCGGCCACGAAGGCCAGGATCGCATTGAGTTCCCCGCGCAGATGTTCGGCCTCCTCGTCCGGCAGGGCGATGCGGGCCAGGGCCGCAATGCGGCGCACCGTGGGCAAGTCGACCGCCATGTCCGCTCCATGTCCCGCAGGGCCGAAAGCCAAGGCCCCACGGCCGCGGGTCCCGCGATCCGGCCTATATCACCCGCGTTCCGGCCCGGGCAATGGCGCGCGGGGTGTCATTCGGAGCGGCGGCGTGCTTACCCTCGTCGCGGCGGAGACGAGGAGGCGGCCGTTGCCCATCGAGAGTGCGACGTCCCCGTCCGGCACCGGATACCTGACGCTCGATGCGTTGGCGCTGCGGTTGTCTCCGCGGGGCCGGCTGATGGGCGTCGACCTCGGCACCAAGACGATCGGGCTCGCGATGTCGGACGTCGAGCGCCGCCTCGCCTCCCCGCTCGAGACGATCCGGCGCGTGAAGTTCACGCCCGACGTCGCCCAGCTCGCGGCGCTTGCGGGACGCTACGAGATCGTGGCCCTCGTCGTGGGCCTGCCGCTGAACATGGACGGCAGCGAAGGGCCGCGCGCGCAGTCGACCCGCAGTTTCGCAAGGCAGGCCGCCCCGATCGTCGGGATCCCGATCGCTTTCTGGGACGAGCGGCTGTCGACCGCCGCCGTCACGCGGACGATGATCGAGCAGGATCTCTCCCGCGCCAAGCGCGCCGCAGCGGTGGACCGGGTGGCGGCCGCCTATATCCTGGATGGCGCGCTCGATCGCCTGCGCCGCCTGACGCCGGCCGCCGCCTCGGACCGCGACATCTGATCCAAACCGTTGCGGCGCCGTGCCTCCGAAAAACGTTACACTTTTTGATTAGGGAGGCTTGAAATATAAATCAGAGGTTGCAAAATCCATCATGGCTATAGCCTGATCGACCAAGCGAAGGTCAAGCCGATGTCCCGGTCCATTCCCCTGTCTAGAACGCCGGCCCAGCCCAGAGGTGTCGTGGCGCCCGGCTCGCGCATCGGCGGTCCCCTCACGCTGCACGAAAGGGCCGACTACGTCCACGATCTGACCGACGAGCTCCGCCGGATGGCGGACGAGGCGGGCTTCGACCTTCTCGCCTATATCCTCGACATGGCCCATATCGAGGCCGGGCACGTCAAGAGGCGGACGGCACCCACGGCCGGCCCAGAGGACGAGGACTGATCACGCCGGCCGGCGGGCCACGGCGCCCGCGCCGGCCCGGATGATCGCGCCGTCGAGCTCGAGATCGATCAGGAGACCCTGCACGTCCCCCGCCGGCAGGCCCGACATCCTGACCAGTTCGTCGATCGGCACGGGCGACATGCCGACGAGGTTGAGCAATCGCTCCCTGGCGTCGGCCGGCATATCGTCGGCGTCGGCCTCATCGTCGTCGCGTGGCTGCGGCGGACGCGCGGCCGGGGCGGGCCGGCGGGGCTCGAGATCGAGGACGTCCGTCTCGTCCCACAGCGCCTCGCCGTCGTCGGCGGCCGGCTCACCGAGGTCGATCGGCCCGCGCTTTGTCCGGATCATCGGGGCGAGCTCCTCGAGCAGGTGTTCGACCGTGGCGCAAAGCGTCGCGCCGTTGCGGATCAGCGCGTTGGTGCCGTCGGCCCGCGGGTCGAGCGGGGAGCCGGGCATGGCGAAGACGGTGCGGCCCTGCTCGCCGGCAAAGCGCGCGGTGATCAACGATCCTGAGCGATGGGCCGCCTCCACCACGACGAGCCCAAGCCCGAGGCCCGACACGATGCGGTTGCGCCGGGGAAAGTCGCGCCCCCGCGGTTCCCAGCCGAACGGCATCTCGGAGACGACCGCGCCGGTCTCGGCGATGCGCGCCGCGAGCCCGGCATGCTCGCTCGGGTAGATGCGGTCGTGCCCGCCCGCGAGCACGGCGACGGTGCCCGTCTCGAGGCTGGCGAGATGGGCCTTGGCGTCGATGCCCCGCGCAAGGCCCGACACCACGACATAGCCCGCCCCGCCCAGGCCCCGCGCGAAGCGCTCGGTCATGACGAGGCCGCCGGCGGACGCATTGCGCGAGCCCACGATGGCGACCATCGGGCGACCGAGCACGGCGAGCTGCCCTTTCACGAGCAGCAGCGGGGGCGGTGCATCGATGGCCCGCAGGGCGGCGGGATAGGCCGGATCGCAGGCGGGCAGGACCAGGAGCCCGGCCCGGCGGACGGCTTCGGCCTCCTTCTCCACCTCGCCGACCGGCGCGAGCCTCACCGGCCGCGCGCCGGCACGGCGGCCGAGGCCGGAGACGCCCTCGAGCGCCGCGCCCGCATCCCCGAACCGGTCGATCAGGTAGTGGAAGGTCCGCGGCCCGACGTTCTCGCTCCGGGCCAGGCGGAGCCAGTCGAACAGTTCGGCCTCGCTCAGGGTGCGGAGGGCGGCGCTCATGCCTTCTTCCCGATGCGGCCTTCGGTGCCGGCCACCAGCCGCCCGAGATTGGCGCGGTGCATGACCCACAGGAGGCAGGCCATGGCGGCGAACACCACGGCCGCGTGGGAGCGCCCGGTCGCGGTGAGCACGAGCGGGGTCGCAAGGCTCGCGGCCAGGGCGGCCGCCGAGGAGTAGCGGCTGGCCGCGGCGACCGCCAGCCAGACGACGGCGAAGGCGAGGCCCGCCGGCCAGGCCGCAGCCAGCAGGCCGCCCAGGAAGGTCGCGACCCCCTTGCCGCCGCGGAAGCCCAGCCAGAGGGGGAAGACATGGCCGAGAAAGGCGCCGACGCCGCCGGCCAGCCCGGCATCGTCGCCGCCCAGGGCAGCTCCGATCAGGACCGCGATGCTTCCCTTCAGCCCGTCGAGCAGGAGAGTCGCCGCGGCGAGATCCTTGCGGCCGGTGCGCAGGACGTTGGTGGCCCCGATGTTGCCCGAGCCGATCGACCGGATGTCGGCGGTGCCCGCCACCCGCGTGAGGATCAGCCCGAAGGGAATCGAGCCGAGGCCGTAGCCGATGGCCAGCGCGAGGGCGAGTTGGGCGGGCTCCATCCGAGGCTCAGCGCTCTCTCATGGCGCGTCGGCCCGGAACACGATCGCCCCGCCCACCACCGTCGCCTTGACGCGGCCCTGCAGGCGCGCGTCGTCGAAGGGCGTGTTGCGGCAGCGCGAATGGAGCGCCTCGGCATCGAGCACATAGGGCTCGTCGGGGTCGAAGCGGATGAGGTCGGCCGGCGCGCCCGGCGCAAGGCGGCCGCCCTCGAGGCCGAGGATGCGCGCCGGGCCGACCGTCATGCGGGCGATCAGCGCCGGCAGGCCCGTGGCTCCCGCGTGGACCAGCCGCAACCCGGCGGACAGCAGCGTCTCGAGGCCGATAGCGCCTGGTTCGGCCTCGGCGAAGGGCAGCCGCTTGGTCTCGACATCCTGAGGGTCGTGGTCGGAGACCACCACGTCGATGAGGCCTTCGGCGACCGCCTCGACCAGCGCGAGGCGGTCCTCCTCGCCGCGCAGAGGCGGCGACAGGCGCAGGAAGGTGCGGTAGGCGCCGATGTCGTTCTCGTTCAGCGTCAGGTGGTTGATGGTGGTGCCGCAGGTGATGGGCAGGCCCTCGGCCTTGGCGGCGCGGACCAGCGCCAGCGACTGCCGGCAGCTGACGATGGACGCGTGGTAGCGGCCGCGGGTGAGCGCCACGAGCCGGAGGTCGCGCGCCAGCATGATGCTCTCGGCCTCGGCCGGGATGCCGGGCAAGCCCAGGCGGCTCGCGAGCTCGCCCTCGTTCATCACCCCGCCGGCCGCAAGGTCGGGGTCCTCGCAATGGTGCAGGATCAGGGCGCCGAAGTCGCGCGCATAGGTCAGCGCCCGCCGCATGACGCGCGCATTGGCGACCGAGCGCGGGCCGTCCGAAAAGGCGACCGCGCCGGCTTCCTGCAGCAGGCCGATCTCGGTCAGGTCGCGGCCTTCCCGTCCCGCCGTCAGGGCCGCGACGGTCAGGATGCGGACGCGGCCCGTGTCACGGGCGCGCCGCCGCACGAAATCGACGACGGCGGGATCGTCGATGGGCGGGTGGGTCTCGGCGGTCGCCACGATCGTCGTGACGCCGCCGGCGGCCGCGGCCGCGGAGGCGGAGGCGATCGTCTCCCGGTGTTCCGCCCCCGGCTCGCCCACGAAGGCGCGCATGTCGATGAGGCCCGGCGACACGCAGTCGCCGCGGCACGCGACGACGGTGGTCTCCGCGCCGACGTTGCCGCGCGTCACCGCTGCACCCACGGCGCGGATGCGGCCGTCCACGACCAGGACGCCGCCCGGCCGCATCGTTCCGGCCTCGGGATCGACCAGCATGGCGTCGAGGAAAGCCAGGGGCGGCGCGTGGGGTTCGGCCGTCACGCCTCGCCCTCCCGCCACTGCTGCACCAGCGTCTCCAGCACAGCCATGCGCACCGCGACGCCCATCTCCACCTGCTCGCGGATGAGGCTCTGGGCGCCGTCGGCCACCAGGGTGTCGATCTCGACGCCGCGGTTCATCGGCCCGGGATGCATGACCAGCGCGTCCGGCCTCGCCCAGCGCAGCTTCTCGGCGTCGAGCCCGAAATAGCGGAAATACTCGCGCGCCGAGGGTACGAAGGCGCCGTTCATCCGCTCCCGCTGCAGGCGCAGCATCATCACGATGTCGGCGCCCTCCAGCGCCTGCCGAAGGTCGCGCGCGACCTCGACCCCCATGCGCTCGATGCCGACCGGCAGCAGCGTCGAGGGACCCGCGACCCGCAGCCGGGCGCCGAGCGCCGTGAGCAGCAGGATGTTGGAGCGGGCGACGCGCGAATGGAGGATGTCGCCGCAGATGGCGATCACCAGCCCCTCGATGCGCCCCTTGTTGCGGCGGATGGTGAGGGCGTCGAGCAGGGCCTGGGTCGGGTGCTCGTGGGCGCCGTCGCCGGCATTGACGACCGCGCAGTCGACCTTGCGGGCGAGCAGGTGCACGGCGCCCGCCTGGTGATGGCGCACCACGATGATGTCCGGCCGCATGGCGTTCAGCGTCATGGCCGTGTCGATCAGCGTCTCGCCCTTCTTGATCGACGAGGCGGCGACGGCCATGTTCATGACGTCGGCGCCCAGCCGCTTGCCGGCGAGCTCGAAGGAGCTCTGCGTGCGGGTCGAGGCCTCGAAGAAGAGGTTGATCTGCGTGCGGCCGCGCAGGACGTTGCGCTTCTTCTCGACCTGCCGCGACACCTCGACGGCCTGCTCGGCCCGGTCGAGCAGATCGGTGATCTCCCACGGCTGCAGCCCCTCGATGCCGAGGAGATGGCGGTGGGCGAAGGTGAGCGACGGGGCCTCGGGCATCAGCGTTTTGATGTAAAGGCCCGGGGTGGGGCCGGCAAGCCGGTGCCCCCCGTGATGGCGAGCGAAGCGCGGCAACCCAACGCCGATGCCGCCGTCGTTGGATCGCCACGGCGCTTGGCGCCTCGCGAAGACGAAGGCCATCGATCGCGGATCGCGTCCGCCGCAGGCCCATTTGACACTGCCCCGCCCCTCACCCATCTTCCGCCGCGTTCCAAAGCGGCACGCCCCCGGGCAAGGACCATCCCCTCCATGAACGCTGTCGTCATCGTCGAGTCGCCGGCGAAAGCGAAGACCATCAACGACTATCTCGGCCGCGACTACCACGTGCTGGCCTCCTTCGGCCATGTGCGGGACCTGCCGGCCAAGGACGGGTCGGTCGATCCCGAGCAGGATTTCGCGATGAGCTGGGAGGTGGACGGCAAGGCCGCCAAGCGCCTCGCCGACATCGCCCGGGCCGTCAAGGACGCGGACAAGGTCATTCTCGCCACCGACCCCGACCGCGAGGGCGAAGCGATCTCCTGGCATGTGCTGGAGGTGCTCCGCCAGAAGCGGCTGCTGAAGGACAAGACGGTCGAGCGCGTCACCTTCAACGCCATCACCAAGTCTGCGGTGCGGGAGGCCATCGCCAACCCGCGCCAGATCGACCAGGCGCTGGTGGAGGCCTATCTGGCCCGCCGCGCCCTCGATTACCTCGTCGGCTTCACGCTGTCCCCCGTGCTGTGGCGCAAGCTGCCGGGCGCGCGCTCGGCGGGGCGCGTGCAGTCGGTTGCGCTGCGGCTCGTCTGCGATCGGGAGCGGGAGATCGAGAGCTTCGTCACCCGCGAGTACTGGTCGCTGGTCGCGCATCTGAAGACGCCGCGCCAGACCGCCTTCGAGGCGCGGCTGGTGGGGGCCGACGGCCGCAAGATCACGCGGCTCGACGTCGGCACGGGCGCCGAGGCCGAGGCGTTCCGGCTGGCGCTGGAGGCGGCCGCCTTCACGGTCATGGCCGTCGACGCCAAGCCCGCCAAGCGCCATCCCTTTCCCCCGTTCCGGACCTCGACCCTGCAGCAGGACGCCTCGCGTCGCCTCGGCCTGTCGCCCGCCCGCACCATGCAGGTCGCCCAGAAGCTCTACGAGGGTGTCGCGCTGAAAGGCGAAACCGCCGGCCTCATCACCTACATGCGGACGGACGGCATCGATATGGCCCCGGAGGCGATCACGACCGCCCGGCGGGTGATCGGCGAGCTGCACGGAGCCCGCTACGTGCCCCAGGCGCCGCGCAAATACACCGTCAAGGCCAAGAACGCGCAGGAAGCGCACGAGGCCATCCGCCCGACCGACATGAGCCGCCTGCCCCGCGACGTCGCGCCCTATCTCGATCCCGAGCAGGCCAGGGTCTACGAGCTCATCTGGAAGCGCACGGTCGCGAGCCAGATGGAATCGGCCGAGCTCGAGCGGACGACCGTGGACATCGCCGCCGCCGCGGGCGGGCGCACGCTGGATCTCCGCGCGACCGGCCAGGTGGTCAAGTTCGACGGGTTCCTGGTCCTCTACGCCGACGACAGCGAGGAGACCGACGAGGACGCAGGCCGCCTGCCCGCCATGGCGGCGGGCGAGCGCCTCGCCAGGGAGCGGATCGTCTCGACCCAGCACTTCACCGAGCCGCCGCCCCGCTACACCGAGGAGGCGCTGATCAAGCGGATGGAGGAGCTCGGCATCGGCCGCCCCTCCACCTATGCCGCGACCCTCGCGGTTCTGCAGGATCGCGAATATGTGCGCCTCGACAAGAAGCGGCTGATCCCCGACGATCGGGGCCGCCTCGTCACGGCCTTCCTCGAGTCGTTCTTCAACCGCTGGGTCGACTACGACTTCACGGCCAACCTCGAGCAGCAGCTCGACCAGGTGTCGAACTCCGACATCGACTGGAAGGAGGTGTTGCGCGCGTTCTGGACCGACTTCTCCGCCGCGATCGGGGAGACCAAGGATCTGCGCACCACCGAGGTGCTGGACAAGCTCAACGACATCCTGGGGCCGTTCGTGTTCCCGGCCAGGGCCGACGGCTCGGACCCGCGCGGTTGCCCGCACTGCAAGGCCGGACAGCTCTCCCTGAAGCTCGGCAAGTTCGGCGCCTTCATCGGCTGCTCGAACTACCCCGAATGCAAGTTCACGCGGCAACTGGGCCAGGCCGGCGCCGAGGCGGTCGCCAACGCCGAGGACGGCAGCCCGCCCGGCCAGCGGAAGCTCGGCACCGATCCCGTCAGCGGCCAGGAGATCACGCTGCGCGAAGGCCGGTTCGGTCCCTACATCCAGCTCGGGGAGGGCGAGAAGCCCAAGCGGTCCTCGCTGCCCAAGGGCCTCAGCCCGGCCGCGCTGGACCTCGCCAAGGCGATCCTCCTTCTCTCCCTGCCGCGCGAGATCGCCCGGCATCCCACCAGCGGCGACCCGATCCTGGCCGGAATCGGCCGCTACGGCCCCTATGTCCAGCACGGGCGCACCTACGCCAATCTCGGCGGGGACGACGACGTGCTGGAGATCGGCGGCAACCGGGCGATCGACCTCATCGTCGCCAAGGAAAGCGGCGCCGGAGGCGGCCGTTTCGGGCGCCCCCTGCCGGCCGGCCGGCTGCTGGGCGAGCACCCCGCCGGCGGTCCCGTGACGGTGCGCGCCGGCCGCTACGGGCCCTACGTGAACTGGGGGAAGGTCAACGCCACCCTGCCGAAGACGGCGGTCCCGGACGACCTCACCCTGGCCGAGGCGCTGCCCCTGATCGAGGAGCGGGCCAAGGACATGCCGGCCCCCAAGGCCGCGCGCGGGGTCAAGCCCAAGACCGGGACGTCAAAGACCGCGACGTCCAAGGCATCTGCCCGAAAGCCGGCGGCCGCCAAGTCCGACAAGGGCGGCGTTCCGTTCGAGGGGGGCACGGCGGCGCGCTCGCGCCCGAAACCCGCGGTCGGCGCCCGACCGTCGGGGTCCGCCAAGGCCAAGCCGCGCAAGTCGGCCTGACCGGCGACGGCGAGGCTCACGCGCGGTCGGCCGAAGCCCCGACGCTGGCTTCCAGCGCCCGCGGCGACGGGTCGGGGGGCGGAAGGCCCGCCGCGTCCGTCTGCTCGACCGACAGCGCCTCGATCTCGCCCGCGGCGGGCAGCGCCGGCTGGGTACGGCCCGACACCAGCGCGTCGAAGCGCTCGCGCGAGAGCGTGCGGCCGTAGTCGGCGGTGGCGCTGAGCTGCTCCCGCGGCGTCTCCCACACGAAGGCGTCGATGCGGGGTCGTGCGGGGCCCGGGCGGCCCGCTGCAGCCACTCGAACAGGGCGCCGCTCACCCCGTTCTCGACCTCCTCGAGGTCGGCCATCATGAGGCAGGCGCGGGCCGTGGGGCGCGAGCCCTGCTCGCCGTTGAGGAGCGGCCCCATCACGGCGCGGGCCCGGGCGAAGTCGCGCGCTTCGAGCGCCGCGCGGGCGACGATCAGCCGGCTCTCGGGCTGCCCCGGCGCGTGGCGGGCCAGCATCTCGGCGCGGGTCAGGCGGTCAGCCGCCGAGTCGCCCTGCCGGGCCGCGATATAGGCGGCCCCGAGGTCGGGATGCGGGGTCGCCGCATAGGCGGTCTCGATGACCTTGGACGCCTTGCGGAGGTCGCCGCGCCGGGCGAGCAGCCGGCCGGCCAACGCCGCGGCGGGCACGAGGGTCGGGGCGACGCGAAGCGCCTCCCGGGCGAGCTGCAGGGCCTGGTCGGGCGCTCTCTCCTCGGCCTCGAGCGCCATCGCGGCCTTGAGCACCGCACGCTGGCGGTTGGCGGTCGGCCGGTCGATCAGCTGCCCGGAGGCGTTGCGGTCGACGGTGGCGAG
>CAXUMV010000045.1:1801-3461 GCA_964252065.1 uncultured Lichenihabitans sp. | reverse complement strand
AGCGCGCCGGCCCAGTCGCTGCCCGCGGCCCGGTGCTGGAGCACGGCATGACCGGCCCAGGGCAGCGCCGCGATCTTCTGGGCCTCGAGCGCATGGCGATAGGCCGTCTGGGTGTCGCCGCTCCGCAGCGCCTCCATGTGGAGCCCGCGCAGCCCGAGCGTGCGGGTCGCATCATGCCCCAGCATGGCGGTGAACACGCGCGAGGCCTCGGCGCGGTCGCCCGCGAGCTGCGCCGCCTGGGCCTTGAGCAGCATCGCCATGGGATCGTGCCTGAGCAGCCGCTCGGCCTCCTGCGCGTGGCGGCGCGCGGCCGCGGCATCCCCGGAGCCGACCGCCATCATGCCGCGCGAGAGCGCCGCGAGCCCCCGCTTGCGGCGCCGGGCGCGGCCCGAGCCGGCGACGAGCGAGGGCGTCCGCAGGACGAGGCGCAGCAGGCTCCACGCCAGCACCAGCGCGACGGCGGCGCAGACCAGCGCGACGATGCCGGCGAGCGTCGAGAACTGCACGTCCCGGCCGCCCCAGCTGATCAGCACCGTCCCGGGATGGTCGGCGAGCCAGGTCGCCCCGAACGCCAGCACCGCGACGATGGCGAAGAACATGAGAACACGGATCATCGCAGGCGTCCTTGGTCGCGGCGGCAGGCGTCGGTCGTCAATGCTGGGCGGCGGCGAGGGCGGCGACCGCGTCCGTCTCGATGGTCCGCGCGGCCGCCTCGGCGGCGATGCGCGCCTTGAGGCGGGCCGCCCAGTCGGCGGAGCGGGCCCGGCTCACCTCAGGCAGCGCGTCCCACCCTGCCGCAGCATCGCCGAGCGCGCCGCGCCTGAGGTCCGGCTCCATGCGCGAGGACGACGCATACGCGTCCGGCCCGGCGCTGGCGCCCGTGCGCGAGACCTTCACGAGGTTCTGGGCATTGGCCATCATGCGGTCGAGCACCGTGCCGGTCGACACGGGCGCCGCCGCCACCACGATGCCGTCCCGCAGCGCCGCAAAGCCGGACAGGAGGTCGGCCTGCGTCGCAGCCCCGCTCGCCGCGACGGCGTCCAGCGGCTGCCGCACCTCGTCCTTGACGCCGAGGGCCGCGAGGGCCTTCGCCTCGGGGTCGAACGGCCGACCGGCCGCAAGCGCGCCGAGCACGCCCTGCGCGATCACGGCGAGCGGCGCGGCGCGGGTCTCGGCCCCGCTGCCGTTCTGGCGGGCCTCGGTCGCCTGGGTCCCGGCTTTCGGCGCCGCGAAATAGGTTTCGAGCGGCATCAGCCGCTTGTCGAGCTCCGCCGCTCTGGCTTCCAGGGGCCCGAGATCGACTTTCGGGACCGCGTCGAGGCCGCCCTGCACGGCGAGGATCCGCTTGTCGAGCTCGTCCAGCCTGGCGGCGAGCGGCCCTACCGCGGCCTTGGCCTCGGCCGCTGCCTGCGCCGCGCCGCCGCCCTGCGCCATGTCGCGCCTGAGCGCCCCGAGGGCGGTCGACAGGGTGGCGACGCGGCCCTCGAGCGGGGCGACGTCGACCTTCGGCACGGCCGCGAGCTGCCGATGGACCTCGGCCACGGCCGCCTGGAGGGCCGGGATCTGGTCGTTCACCGGCGGGTTGTAGAGCGTGTAGAGGTTGGCCACGAGGAGCAGGATCAGGACCGCGCCGGGCCGCCCCAGGAAATCCGCGAACGGC
>CAXUMV010000045.1:0-1791 GCA_964252065.1 uncultured Lichenihabitans sp. | reverse complement strand
CGGCCAAGGCCCCGCGCGGGTGGCCGATGCCTGCGAGGAGCAGGATCAGGACCAGCCCGATCGCGCCGAGCACCGCGGGCATGATCGGCCGCGGCCCCCGCGGCACCGGCGCGGCCGCGCCGTGGGCCGGCTCCCCGAAGCTCTCGGCCGGGCGCTCGGCCGCGGCGAGGTCGATGGCGCCCTCGCCGACCGACGTCGGGGCGGTGTCGGAGGGCGCGGCGGCCTCGATCGGCCCCTCCGGTGGCGTGACCTTCGGCTCTCCCGTGGATGGCCGATCCTCGTCACCCGCCATCACCCGCTCTCCCGCCACGCACGGCCCTGGATGTACCTCGACTGCGCCCTTCGGGTCAAAACGGGTGCGGCCGGCCTGCAATAGGCTCGCAGGACCTTGGCGCAGATCGACGCCGCGGTCGCGTTGACGCGGAGCCGCCGATATCTCTATAAGCGCAGCACTTCGGGTCTCGCGGCCCAGCTAGGCATTTCCATTGCGTGGCGCCCGGCGACCCTCTCCATTCTGGCCCGTCAAAGGCACGTTTCGACCATGGCGAATACATCATCGGCCAAGAAGGCCGTCCGCAAGCTCGCTCGACGCACCAAGGTGAACCGCGCCCGCCGCAGCCAGATGCGCACCCAGGTCCGCAAGGCGACCGAGGCCCTCGGGGCCGGCGACGCCACAGCGGCCGCTCCCGTGATTCGCGACACCGAGTCGGCCATCATGCGCGCCGCCCAGAAGGGCATCCTGCACAAGAACGCCGCCTCCCGGAAGATTTCGCGCCTGGCCCGCAAGATGAAGCACCTCGCCCAAGCCGCCTCGGCCTGACCCTCGGTTCGTCCCTTCTCCCGCGGCGCTGGAGAAGGGACGGCAGGCGACGATGCAGCAAGCCGCTTCCCACCCGGGCGAGCGGCTTTTCCATGTCCGCGGGGATCGGATCGGGCGCGCGCTTGATTTCGGTCGCTTCTCGCCGTCATGTCTCAATCACGAACGAACACGGGCGGCGGGGAGATGACCATGGCGGAACTCAGCGATCTCGGGGTGCTCGGCCTCGCGGTGATGGGCGCCAATCTCGCGCGCAACGCGGCCCGCAAGGGGTTCGGGGTCTCGCTCTTCAATCGTCACGGCGAGCGCACGGATGCCCTGGTGAAGGAGTTCGGCCACGAGGGCCGGTTCACCGCGACCCATGACCTCAAGGGCTTCGTCGCCTCCCTGGCCAAGCCGCGCGTCATCATCATCATGGTCAAGGCCGGCAAGCCGGTCGATGCGGTGATCGACGACCTGCTGCCCCTGCTGGACGCCGACGACATCGTGATCGACGGCGGCAACTCGCTGTTCAGCGACACCAACCGCCGCTTCGACGCGCTGAAGGCCAAATCCATCCGCTTCGTCGGCATGGGGGTGTCGGGCGGCGAGGAAGGCGCGCTCGAGGGGCCGAGCATGATGCCGGGCGGCGAGCGCGAGGCCTATGCCCGCATCGAGCCCATGGTCACCAGGATGGCCGCGCAGGTCGACGGTACGCCGTGCTGCACCTACATCGGGCCGGGCGGGGCCGGGCACTACGTCAAGATGGTGCACAACGGCATCGAATATGCCGACATGCAGCTCATCACCGAGGCCTACGACCTGTTCAAGACCGTCTACGGGCTCGATGCCGAGGCGATCGCCGGCATCTTCGACCAGTGGAAGGCGAGCGAGCTCGATTCGTACCTGATCGACATCACGGCCGCCGTCCTGCACAAGCGCGACGCCACGGGCGGCGCGCTGGTCGACAGCATCGTGGACGAGGCCGAGCAGAA
>CAXUMV010000044.1:12550-14973 GCA_964252065.1 uncultured Lichenihabitans sp. | reverse complement strand
CCTGTGGCGGGACTTCTACGACCGGATGAAGCCCCGCGACGCCGCGCGGCGGCTCGTGGCGCCACCGAAGAAGGCGCGCGGCGGCAAGGTCTCGGCCAAGAGTTCGGTCAAGAGTTCGGCCCGCAAGCCCGCCGCCAAAGCGGCTGTCAAGACGGCGACGCCGAGCAAGGCCGCTGCGAGCAGGCCGAAGAAGGCCAAAGCCAAGCGAGGCTGACCAGGGTAGGCTGCCCGAGGGCAGCCGACACGGGAGGACGCGATGGCGGGCGGGACGGTTCGACGGGACGACCACGCAAAGGTCGCGACGCTCACCATCGTGAACATCGCGCGCCGCAACGCGCTCTCCTCGGGCGTCTGGTCGGGCCTGAGAGCGATGCTTCGCGACGCGATGGCGGACACCACCATCCGCGCGATCGTGCTCACCGGCGAGGGCGGACATTTCTGCGCGGGTGGCGACATCTCAGACATGGGTGACGTGGATGCCACGGAGGGGCGCGCACGCCTCACGAGCGGCCACGACATCACCCGTCTCATCGTCGAGGGCGAGAAGCCGGTCCTCGCGGCGGTCGAGGGATTCGCGGTCGGGGCGGGTCTCTCGATCGCGGCCAGCTGCGACATCGTGATCGCGTCGAGCGCGGCGAAGTTCGCCTGCTCCTTCAACCGGATCGGCCTCGTGCCGGATCTCGGCGCCGGCTGGGTCCTGCCGCAGCGGGTCGGCGCGGGCCGGGCGCGCTGGATCATGCTGACGGGCGACACCTTCGGCGCGGAGGAGGCACGTAGCTGGGGCTTGGTCGAGACCTTGACCGAGCCCGGCGAGGCGCTGCGCACCGCGGTCGAGGTCGCGACCCGCATGGCCGAACAGGCCGCACCGCTGTCGAACGCTTTCGCGAAGGCGCTCCTCGCGCGCGGCGCGACCGGGCTCGACGGCTTTCTCAAGGCCGAGGCCGACGCGCAGGGCATCCTGTTCACGACGAGGGACTTTGCGGAGGGGCGCCGCGCATTCCTCGCCAAGGAGAAACCCCGCTTCCAGGGCCGTTGAAGCCCGTCCGACTATCCACAGCAAAAGTTTATGGTTTGTTCCCTTTACCAGCAGGGTGATATCGTCAGGCGACGGCGAATCAGCGTGTTGAGTTTGGGATGGCCGACGATCTCTTCAGCGGAGCCGCGCTCCGCAAGACCGTGACCCCTCGTACGGTGGCTCCGCCCCCGGCGGTGCCGCCGGCGCGAGGCTCGCGCACGCGTGCCCTTCCGCCACCCTTGCCGAAGGCGGAGGGCGGGTACGACGCCTCGTCGATCGAAGTCCTTGAGGGGCTGGAGCCGGTTCGCCGTCGTCCCGGCATGTATATCGGGGGCACGGACGAGAAGGCGCTCCACCACCTCTTCGCCGAGGTGATCGACAACGCCATGGACGAGGCGGTGGCGGGCCACGCGACCTTCATCGAGGTCAGCGTGGAGGCGGACGATTTCGTCAGCGTGACCGACAACGGGCGCGGCATCCCGATCGACCCGCATCCCAAATATCCGCAGAAGTCGGCGCTCGAGGTCATCATGACCGTGCTGCACGCCGGCGGTAAGTTCGATTCGGGCGCCTACCAGACCTCCGGTGGCCTGCACGGGGTCGGCGTCTCGGTGGTGAACGCCCTGTCCGACCGGCTTGAGGTCGAGGTCGCCCGCGCCCAGACCCTCTACCGGCAGGCGTTCGAGCGGGGCCAGCCGGCGGGGCCGCTCGAGACGGTCGGCCGCACGCTGAACCGGCGCGGCACCAAGGTGCGCTTCCGGCCCGATGCCGCGATCTTCCCCGAAGGAGCGGTGCTCGATCCCGCCAGGATGCTGCGCATGGCGCGCTCCAAGGCCTATCTGTTCGGCGGGGTGGAGGTGCGCTGGCGCTGCGTGCCCGAGCGCATCGCGCCCGGCTCGGGCGTGCCCGCGGAGGCGGCCTTCCGGTTTCCGGGGGGGCTGAAGGACTATCTCGCCCGCGAGGTGGAAGGGCGCGCGCTGGTGCTCGAGCAGCCCTTCACCGGCAAGGTCACCAAAGCGGGCGGCCACGGCTCGGTCGAGTGGGCGGTGACCTGGCTCGCCGAGGAGGACGGCACCGTCCGCTCCTACTGCAACACCATCCCGACGCCGAACGGGGGCAGCCACGAGGCGGGGCTGCGCGCCGCCCTGCTGCGCGCCCTCAAGGATCATGCCGAGCGCATCGGCCAGGCCAAGCGCGCCGCGGCGCTGACGGCCGACGACGTGCTGCAGGGCTGCGTCGCGATGCTGTCGGTCTTCATCCGCGAACCGGAGTTCCAGGGGCAGAACAAGGAGCGGCTGCAGACGCTGGAGGCGTCCCGCATCGTCGACGCCGCGGTGCGCGACGCCTGCGACCACTGGCTGTCGGCCGCCCCGAGCCAGGCCCTCAAGCTCCTCGACTGGTCGATCGA
>CAXUMV010000044.1:1523-12540 GCA_964252065.1 uncultured Lichenihabitans sp. | reverse complement strand
GGCCGAGGACCGCCTGCGGCGGCGGGCCGAGAAGGATCTCGCCCGCAAGACGCCGACCCGCAAGCTCCGCCTCCCCGGCAAGCTGGCGGACTGCTCGAACACGAGCGCCGCCGGATCCGAGCTCTTCATCGTCGAGGGCGACTCGGCGGGCGGCTCGGCCAAGCAGGCGCGCGACCGGGCGACCCAGGCCGTGCTGCCGCTGCGGGGCAAGATCCTGAACGTCGCGAACGCCACGCGCGACAAGCTGGCCGGCAACCAGCAGCTGGCCGACCTCGCCCAGGCGCTCGGCTGCGGCACGGGCCTGCACTACAAGGAGGGCGAGCTTCGCTACGAGAAGGTCATCATCATGACCGACGCCGACGTCGACGGCGCCCATATCGCCTCGCTGCTGATCACCTATTTCTACCGGCAGATGCCGCGCCTGATCGACGGGGGCCACCTCTACATCGCCCTGCCGCCGCTGTTCCGGCTGACGCAAGGGAGCAAATCGGTCTATGCGCGGGACGATCGGCACAAGGACGAGCTCATGCGCAAGATGAGCGGCAGCCGCGGCAAGGTGGAGATCAGCCGCTTCAAGGGCCTCGGCGAGATGCCGATGCGCGATCTCAAGGAGACCACGATGGACCCGGCCAAGCGCGGGCTGCTCAGGGTGACCGTGGCGGCGAGCGACAGCGAGGGGACGGCGGACGCCGTGGAACGGCTGATGGGCAACCGCCCCGAGGCCCGCTTCGCCTTCATCCAGGAACGGGCGCCGGCCGCCGGCGATCTCGTCGACATCTGACCCGGGCCGGGGCGAGCCGATGTTCACCCTCCCGGCGCCAAGTCGTGGCGGCGCGGTTGACTTCCGCGCCGCAACGCTTAAGTCAAGCCTCAAAGTGCAGAACAGTCCCGTGATCTTACAGGTGCAAGATGATCGGGACGCGGCCGTTGCAAGGTCTGCTGGTTCCCTTTGATTGTCTCCCACACAAGAAGGTTCGATGCTGTTCTCTGAACTCGGGTTGAGCGAGAAGGTCCTCAAGGCGATCGAGGCCTCCGGCTATACGGTTCCGACGCCGATCCAGGCGCAATCCATCCCCCACGCGCTCGAAGGGCGCGATATTCTGGGCATCGCGCAGACCGGCACCGGCAAGACCGCGGCCTTTACACTGCCGATGCTCTCCATGCTGGAAAAGGGACGCGCCCGGGCCCGCATGCCGCGCACCCTCATCCTGGAGCCGACCCGCGAGCTCGCGGCCCAGGTCGAGGAGGCCTTCGGCAAATACGGCATCAATCACAAGCTGAACGTGGCGCTGCTGATCGGCGGGGTGTCGTTCGCCGACCAGGATGCTAAGATCACGCGCGGCGCGGACGTGCTGATCGCCACCCCGGGCCGCCTGCTCGACTTCGCCGAGCGCGGCAAGCTGCTGCTGACCGGCATCGAGGTCCTCGTCATCGACGAGGCGGACCGCATGCTCGACATGGGGTTCATCCCCGACATCGAGCGCATCTGCAAGCTGGTGCCGTTCACGCGCCAGACGCTGTTCTTCTCGGCCACGATGCCGCCCGAGATCACGCGGCTGACCGAGACCTTCCTGCACAACCCCGTCCGGGTCGAGGTGGCCCGCCCCTCCTCCACCATCGAGACCATCACGCAGGCGCTGGTCGCCTCGGGGCCCGGGCCGGCCAAGCGCGAGACCCTGCGCCAGCTGATCCGCAAGGCGGACAACTTCAAGAACGCGATCATCTTCTCCAACCGCAAGCGCGACGTCGCGCTCCTGAGCAAGTCGCTCGAGCGGCACGGCTTCTCGGTCGGGGCCCTGCATGGGGACATGGACCAGCGCTCGCGCACGATGTCGCTCGACGCCTTCCGCAACGGCGACGTCAGCCTGCTGGTGTGTTCGGACGTGGCGGCGCGAGGGCTGGACATCCCGGATGTCAGCCACGTCTTCAACTTCGACGTGCCGACCCATGCGGAGGACTACGTGCATCGCATCGGCCGCACCGGGCGGGCCGGCCGCCTGGGCACGGCGCTGTCGATCGTGACGCGCAGCGACCAGCGCTACATCGACGACATCGAGAAGCTGATCCAGCGCAAGATCGACTGGGCCGGCGCGCCCGCCTCCGACCTGCCGGTAGACGAGGACGCGCCCGAGGAGCGGGTCAGCCGCTCCCATGGGCGCGGCGGCCGCGGCGAGGCCCGGTCCGGACGCTCCCGCGAGACCGAACGGGCGCCCCGCCCTTCGCCGAAGGCGGACGACGCGGCCCCGGCCCGGCCGGACCAGCGTCACCGCGCCAAGGATGCGCGCGGCACGCAGGACACGCGTGCGCCCGACACCCGCGGAACCGCGGTCCGACCCCGCCCGGTAGCGGCGCCGTCGCCGCGCCGCCTCCCCGCCGAGGCGCCCCGCCGGCGCCCGCGCGAGGAAGAGGACGACGCTCCGGTCGTGGGCCTCGGGGACCACGTCCCCTCGTTCCTGCTGCGGCCCGTGGTGATCAAGTAGTTCGCGGCGGACATGATGCCCTTCTCCCGCCGCGCGGGAGAAGGTGGCCAACGGCCGGATGAGGGGACTCCTCACGCCGGCGGACCCTCATCCGCCCTGTCGGGCACCTTCTCCCGCAGGCGGGAGAAGGATCCTAGGCGGTCACCAGGTGCTCGGGCTTGGCGGGCGTGATGGCGACGCTCTCGCCGCATCCGCAGGCCGAGGTCTGGTTGGGGTTCTCGAACACGAACTGTGCCGAGAGACGCTCGGTCCTGAAATCCATGCGGGTGCCGAGCAGGAACAGGACGGCCTTGGGGTCGATCAGGATCCGGACGCCCTTGTCTTCCACGATCTCGTCGAACGGGGCGGGGGCGGCCGCGAATTCCATGGTGTAGGACATGCCGGCGCAGCCGCCGTTGCGGACCCCGACGCGCAGGCCGAACACCGCCCCCTCGTCCGATTCGCTCATGATCTCGCGCACGCGGTCCGCGGCCGCATCTGTCAACGAGACCACCTTGAAGCGGGAAGCCGCAGCGCCCATCACCATCTCCTCGCACGCCTGACTGGTGCCAATGTAGTCACGAATGCTTGAGCGGACCAGGGGCGGTCGCCCCCGGGGCGTCGACAACGGCGGCCCGGGCCCTGTATAGAGCGCCCTGAAGCGGGGTGGAGGGTGCCCATCCTTGTCGGACAACACAAGCCACGGCATCACGATGAAGCCACTCGTCGCCAAATTCGGCATCGGACAGGTCGTCAGGCACCGCAAATACCCGTTCCGCGGGCTGATCTACGATGTCGATCCGATCTTCGCGAACACGGAGGAGTGGTGGCTGGCCATTCCCGAGGACGTGCGCCCGCGCAAGGACCAGCCCTTCTATCACCTCTTCGCCGAGAACACGGAGACCGAGTACATCGCCTACGTGTCCGAGCAGAACCTGGTGCCGGACATGTCCGGCGAGCCCGTGCGGCATGCGCAGGTGAGCGACATGTTCGTGCGCGACGACACCGGCGCCTACCGGGTCAAGACCGCCGCGCTGAACTGACCGTCGTGGGGCGGCTACTTGGCCGGGGCGGGCGCGGGCGCTGCGCCGGCCGCGGGTGCACCGGCCTTCTGCTGCTGCTCGAGCATCTGGCGCTGCTGCTGCGCCTTGGCCTCGAGCTGCTTCTGCAGCTGCTCCTGCTGGGCCTGCAGCACCTTGGGATCGATCGGCGCGCCGTCGAACGCCTTGCCGAAGCCGGCCAGCGGGATGCCGAAGTCGACCTCGATGTTGGCGGAGTTCTTGACCGCCACGTTGAGCGCGGTCGCCTTCTTCAGCGAGTCGATGGTCGGGCCCTTGACCTTGGCCTCGGCGAAACAGCCGTTCGGCATGCAGATCTCGAAGTTGCCCTCGATCTGCGGCCCCTTGTCGGCCGAGAAGCGGAAGCCGGGCTTCAGCAGCAGGCCGACCGGCATCAGCAGGCGGACGACCCGCAGGTCGTCGCCCTTGATGTCGTAGACCGCGAGCGCGATGGCGGGCGGCTGGTCCGGCGCCGTGCCGAAATCGCGCGTCGTGTAGCAGATCTCCTTGCCGTTGCCCTGGTCCTTGCCGCAGACCTTGGTCCAGTCGGCCTGGGCCGGCTGCAGGTCGACCTTGATGGGCCCCTGCGGCGCCTGCGGGGTGGGGGCCGCTCCGGCCGCGGGCGCCGCCGGAGCGGCCGGGGCCGGCGCCGCGGCGGCTTCTTGGCCTGCGCGAAGGCGTCCGTGCCGAGGCCTGTCAGGCTCAGGCTCGCGAGCACGGCGGCAGTGCAGGCACGCGTCAGGGGAACTCGCATCAATAACGTCCTTTTCATCAAGGCACCGGCATGTGGGGCGGTGTGTCGGCGCCGATTGCGGCGACAGCTTGGCGGGCCTCCCCTAGCCTGTCCGGCGCCCGGGCGCCAGCCGGGCGGCCACGCCTTTTACGCGGCATTCATCATGTTCTCCCATTGAGAAGGACCGGCGACGGCCGGGCAGCGCGGGAGGCCATGGCACCATGATCGCAGGACGGCGCCGACGCGCATTCGCGGCCGCGGCCATGCTGGTCATCGCCCCCGTGGCCGCGGCCGAGCGGGGCGGCATCGCGATGCACGGCGAGCCCGCGCTTGCCGAAAACTTCGATCACCTGCCTTATGTCGATCCCGGCGCGCCCAAGGGCGGGCGCCTCGCCATGTGCTATCTTGGCACGTTCGACAGCCTCAACCCCTTCAACCTGAAGGCCGGCTCGACCGCCCAGGGCCTGAACCTTAACGTCTACGAGACGCTGATGACGCGCTCGCTCGACGAGCCGTTCACGCTCTATGGCCTCGTCGCGCGCAGCATTGACACGGACGAGGCGCGCGATGCCGTCACCTTCCATCTCGATCCGGCGGCCCGGTTCTCCGACGGCACACCGGTCACGGCCGCCGACGTCCTGTTCACCTTCGAGCTCCTGAAGACCAAGGGGCGCCCGCAGCAGCGGGCCGCCTTCTCGCTGGTCAGGGCCGTCGACAGCCCCGACCCGCAGACCGTCCGCTTCGACCTTGCGGGGCTGCGTGACCGCGAAATGCCCCTGACGCTCGGCCTCATGCCGGTGCTCTCCAAGACGCACACCGACCCCGCCGCCTTCGAGGACACGACCCTCGACCCGCCCCTCGCCACCGGGCCCTACCGGGTCGCGCAGGTGGTGGCCGGCCAACGGCTGGTGCTGCAGAAGAACCCCGACTACTGGGCGCGCGACAAGCCGATCCGCCGCGGCATGTTCAACCCCGATACCGTGACGATCGACTACTACCGGGATGCCAACGGCCTCTTCGAAGCCTTCAAGAGCGGTCTCTGCGACTACCGCCTCGAAACCGACCCGACGCGCTGGCTGACCGGCTACGACATCCCCGCCCTCGCCCAGAAGCGCATCGTGACCAGCACGGTGCGGTCCGGCCTGCCCAAGGGCATGGAGGGCTTCGCGTTCAACACCCGGCGGCCGCTGTTCGGCGACGAGCGGGTGCGGGAAGCCTTCGCGGACATGCTCGATTTCGAGTGGATCAACGCCACGCTGTTCGGCGGCCTGTTCAAGCGCACCACGAGCTTCTTCGCCGACAGCGAGCTCGCTTCGACCGGCCGGCCTGCGAGCGCGGCCGAGCGGGCCCTGCTGGCCCCCTTCCCGGAAGCGGTGCGCCCGGCTGCGATGGAAGGCAGCCTCCGGCCGATGGTCACCGACGGCTCGGGGCGGGACCGCAAGCCCGCCCACGCCGCCCTCGACCTCCTCGCTGCCGCCGGCTACCGCCTGTCGGACCAGGCGCTGCACGGGCCCGACGGCAAGCCGGTCGCCTTCGAGATCATGGTCACCGATCGCCGGCAGGAACGGCTTGCGCTCGCCTATGCGGAGAGCCTCGCGCGCATCGGCGTGCGCGTCGCGGTGCGCCTGGTCGACGAGGTGCAGTACCAGCGCCGGCGCCAGAACTTCGATTTCGACGTGATGCTCGGCACCTGGACGGCCTCGCCCTCGCCCGGCGCGGAGCAGCGGGCGCGCTGGGGGTCGGCGAGCGCCGCGCAGGCCGCATCGTTCAACCTCGCCGGGGCCCGCTCGCCGGCCATCGACGCCTTGATCGCGGCGCTCCTCTCGGCGGAGACGGCCGAAGACTTCGTGACCGCGGTACGGGCCTACGACCGGGTGCTGCTGTCGGGCAGCTACATCGTGCCGCTGTTCCACGCGAGCGAGCAGTGGGTCGCCTATGCGGCGACGCTCGGCCACCCGGACCGCTTCCCGCTCTATGGGCTCAGCAACAACACCCCGATCGAGACCTGGTGGCGGAAGGTGCCCTGAGGGCGGCGTTCTACGCCGCCTTCTTCTCCGCGATGCCCACCAGCGCCCGCAGGATGACGCGGGTCCCCTCCAGGCGCTCCTCCGGCGTATCGAAGTCGCGCATGAAGGCGACCCGCATGTCGGGGCGCACCTTGGCCCGGGGGCCTTCCTTCTGGACGAAGCGCACGAGGCCGGCGGGATCGGCGAAGTGGTTGTCGCGGAAGCCGATCACCACGCCCTTGGGGCCGGCATCCACCTTGTCGACATGCGCCCTGCGGCAGAGCGCCTTGACCTGGGTCAGCTTGAGGAGCTGGCGCACCTCGTCGGGCGCCTCGCCGAAGCGGTCGATCAGCTCGGCCCCGAAACTGTCGATCTCGGCGTCGTCCTGCAGGGTCGACAGACGCCGGTAGAGGTTCAGCCGAAGCGAGAGGTCCGGCACGTAGTGGTCTGGGATCGTGACCGGAACCCCGACCGTAATGGCCGGCGACCAGGCTTCCTCGGCGGGCGCCTCGTCGGCGGCGCCGGCCTGCAGGGCGTCGATCGCATCGCGCAGCATCTGCTGGTAGAGCTCGTAGCCGACCTCCCTGATGTGGCCGGACTGCTCGTCGCCGAGCAGGTTGCCGGCACCGCGGATGTCGAGGTCGTGGTTGGCGAGCTCGAAGCCCGCGCCGAGCGTGTCGAGCGACTGGAGCACCTTGAGGCGCTTCTCGGCCTGCGGGGTCGGGGCCTTGTTGGCCGGATAGGTGAACACCGCATAGGCCCGCGTCTTCGACCGGCCGACCCGCCCGCGCAGCTGGTAGAGCGCCGCAAGGCCGAACAGGTCCGCCCGGTGCACCACAAGCGTGTTGGCCTGGGGGATGTCGAGGCCGGACTCGACGATGGCGGTCGCGAGCAGCACGTCGTACTGCCCGTCGTAGAAGGCCGTCATCTTCGCTTCGAGCTCGGAGGCGGCCATCTGGCCGTGGGCGATCACGAACTTCACCTCCGGCACGCTCGAGCGCAGGAAGGCCGCCGCCTCCTCGAGATCCTCGATGCGGGGGCAGACGTAGAAGCTCTGGCCGCCGCGGTAGCGCTCGCGCAGCAGCGCCTCGCGCACCATCAGCTCGTCGAACGGGGTGATGGTCGTGCGCACCGCGAGGCGATCGACGGGCGGGGTCGCGATGATCGAGAGGTCCCGCACCCCCGTCATGGCGAGCTGCAGGGTGCGCGGGATGGGGGTGGCGGACAGCGTCAGCACATGCACCTCGGCCCGGAGATCCTTCAGCCGCTCCTTGTGGCTGACCCCGAAATGCTGCTCCTCGTCGATGATCACGAGGCCGAGATCCTTGAAGCCGACCGACTTGCCGAGCAGCGCGTGGGTCCCCACCGCGATGTCGACCCGGCCGTCCGCCAGCCCCGCCTTGGCGGCCTTGAGCTCGGCCGCCGACACCATGCGCGAGAGCTGGGCGACATTGATCGGCAGGCCCGCGAAGCGCTGCGAGAAGGTCTTGAAGTGCTGGCGGGCGAGCAGGGTCGTGGGGACCACGACGGCGACCTGGGTGCCGTTGACGGCGGCCGCGAAGGCCGCGCGGAGCGCCACCTCGGTCTTGCCGAAGCCGACGTCGCCGCACACCAGCCGGTCCATCGGCCGGCCGGCATCGAGGTCGCCGAGCACGGCCTCGATGCTGGCCGCCTGGTCCTCGGTCTCGTCGTAGGGGAAGCGGGCGCAGAACTCGTCGTAGAGCCCGGCCGGGGGGGCGAGCTTGACGGCCTTGCGCACCGCCCGCTCGGCCGCGATCGCGATCAGCGCGTGCGCCATCTCGCGGATGCGGTTCTTCATCCGCGCTTTGCGGCTCTGCCAGCCGGCGCCGCCCAGGCGGTCGAGCTGCGCCTCGGTGTCTTCGGATCCGTAGCGCGACAGGAGCTCGAGGTTCTCGACGGGAAGGAACAGCTTGTCGCCACCGGCGTAGTGCAGCTCCAGGCAGTCGTGGGGCGCATCCCCGACCGCGATGGTCCGCAGCCCGACGAAGCGCGCGATGCCATGGTCGACGTGCACCACGAGGTCGCCGGCGCCGAGCGAGGCGATGTCCTGCAGGAAGTCCTGCGCTCGCCGCGCCTTCTTGCGGTTGCGGATCAGCCGGTCGCCCAGGATGTCCTGCTCGCCGAGCACCGCGAAGGCGTCGGTCTCGAACCCCTGCTCGAGCGGGATGACGGCGACCGCCGCGCTCCTGGTGCCGAGCCTGGGCGAGCGAGGAGACGGGCTCGGCGTGCTTAAGGCCGTGCTCGGCCATGACGGTGCGCAGCCGCTCGCGCGAGCCGTCGCTCCAGCCGGCGAGGATCACGGTCCGCCCGCCGGCCTGCAGCGCCCTGATATGGGCCACGGCGGCGTCGAACACGTTGGCGTTCTCGTCCGCCCGCTCGGGCGCGAAGGACCGCCCCGGCCGGCCGCCGCAGTCGATCGCCTCGTCCGGCGCATCGAAGGGGGTGGCGCGCAGGACCGGGCGGGCCGCCAGGGCCGTGCCCCACTCGGCCTCGGTCATGTAGAGGGCATCGGGCGGCAGCGGCTTGTAGACCGCGGCCATCGGCTTGCCCTGGGCGGCGTCGCGCGCCTCGTGGTGGTCGACGATGATCTTGAAGCGCTCGGCCGCGACGTTGTCGGCGAGCGGGTCGAAGAACACCGGACAGCCGTCCGTGTAGTCGAACAGCGTATCCATGGCGGGGTAGAAAAGCGGCAGCCAGTGCTCCATGCCCTGGTGCCGGCGGCCTTCGCTGATGGCGTCGTAGAGCGCGTCGCCCCGCGTCTGGGCCCCGAAGGCCGCGACATAGGCCTGGCGGAAGCGGCGCATCGTGTCGCTGGTGATCTGCACCTCGCTCATCGGCACGAGGTCGAGGGCCCGCATCTGGCCGGTGGAACGCTGGCTCTCGGGATCGAAGGAGCGGATCGATTCCAGCGTATGGCCGAAGAAGTCGAGCCGCACCGGCTGCGGCATGCCCGGCGCGAAGAGGTCGACGATGCCCCCGCGCACCGCATATTCGCCCGTGTCGTGCACGGTCCCCGAGCGCAGAAAGCCGTTGGTCTCGAGCCACGCCACGAGATCGTCGGTCGCCACCGCGTTGCCGGGCGCGGCCGAAAAGCTCTCCTTGGCCACCACGGCGCGGGGCGGCACGCGCTGCGTCAGCGCGCTGATGGTGGTCGACAGGATGCGGGGCCGCTCGGCCGAGG
Organism: uncultured Lichenihabitans sp.; assembly: GCA_964252065.1. GTDB lineage: Bacteria > Pseudomonadota > Alphaproteobacteria > Rhizobiales > Beijerinckiaceae > Lichenihabitans. Next base: position 3,082 of record CAXUMV010000044.1, on the reverse strand, counting down.
ACTTCGAGCGCGCGAGGCGGGACAGCACCGTCATGCGGCGCGCCTCGATCGCGGCTTGCGGCGACACGCGGTCGTAGGGCTGGCAGTCCCAGGCGGGAAAATCCAGCACCTCGACGTCGGGGGCCGCGAAGGCGAGCGCGTCGCGGAAGGCCTGCGCGCGCTGGCCTTCGCGGGCGACATGCATCAGCACGACGGACCGCTCCGGCGCCTTGCGCGACAGGAGGCGGGCGATGTCCGCCGCCACGAACGCGTCGAACCCGTCGGGCAGATGCGACAGATGGAGCCGGCCGGGCCGCTCGGCGGCCTTGGCGATGCGGGCGAGATCGAGGAGGGGAGCGGGACCAGTCGGGCGGCGCACGGCGGCGCGGGTGGCCTCAGCCACGCCTGAGGCCCTCGGCGCCATGGAAGGCACGGATCTGATGGAGCAGCGCGGTATCGTAGTTGGGCGGCGTCGGCTTGGCCCCCGTGATCCAGGCGAAGACCTCCGGGTCGGGCGCTTCCATCAGGGCTTCGAAGGTCTCGAGATCCGGCACCGGCATGGTCGCGGCATGGGCGTCGGCGTAGCGGCCCATCACCATGTCCATCTCGCGCGTGCCCCGGTGCCAGGCCCGGAACAGAAGCCGGCGACGCCGGACGCTGTCGTCCGTCGTCATCGGGATGGTCGTTGCCATGTCGCACCGCCCTTACGATTTCGATCCGCCTGCGGGGCTGCCGTCCCGGTCGTGACGAAACGGCGGGACAGGCGGATGGCCGGCGACCGCATTCGTTGTGAACGCCTCGCACCCGCGGCTATATAGGCAAGCCGCGCACAAGGCGCCAGCGCGACCGGGCAAGGCTTCGGAACAGAGTCGCAAGGCGCCGGTGATGTCCTCCTCCCCGGGCCGGAGTGTCGTACCGCCCTTCATGCGTCCGTCCGATCTCAACCCCCTGTTCGCCTCGGCCGCCGCCCTGCCCGGGGTCGGGCCGAAGACGGGCGCGATGCTCGACCGGCTGCTCGGGCGCAACGACCAGCCCGCGCGGGTGATCGACCTTGCGTTCCACCTGCCGATCGCGACCGTCGACCGGCGCGCACGCCCCAAGATCGCCGATGCGCCGCGGGACGCCGTCACGGTCATCGAGGGGCGGGTGGTGCGGCACATGCCGTTCGGCGGCAGCCGGACCAAGGGGCCCTACCGCGTGCTGGTCGAGGACGACACCGGCGACGTCACGCTGGTGTTCTTCCTCAACAACGTCGCCTGGGTCGAGAAGGCCTTGCCGCTCGGCGCCACGCGATGGATCTCGGGCCGGCTCGAGCTCTACGACGGGCGGCTGCAGATGGTGCATCCCGACCGCGTGATGGACGCCGAGGCGCTCGCCGCCATGGCGCCGGTCGAGCCGGTCTACGGGCTGACGGAGGGCCTGTACCCGCGCGTGCTCGCCAAGGCGGTCACGGCCGCCGTGTCCCGGCTGCCGCCCCTGCCCGAATGGCTGCACCCACAGCGCACCGTGCTGCTCGCCTGGCCGAGCTTCGGGGAGGCGCTCGCGGGCCTCCACGCGCCCGCGAGCCCGGAGGCGATCGC
>CAXUMV010000044.1:0-1513 GCA_964252065.1 uncultured Lichenihabitans sp. | reverse complement strand
CTATGACGAGCTGCTGGCGAGCCAGCTCGCCCTGGCGCTGATCCGGCGCCAGATCCGCCACGACGGCGGCCGGGCCAGCATGGGCACGGGCGCCAGGGCCGCCCGGATCGAGGCCGCCCTGCCCTACGCGCTTACGGCGGGCCAGCGGACGGCCCTGGAGACGATCCGCGCCGACATGGCCTCGCCCCGGCGGATGCTCCGGCTGCTGCAGGGCGACGTCGGGTCCGGCAAGACCATCGTCGCCCTGCTCGCCATGGCCACGGCCGCCGAGGCGGGGCACCAGTCCGCGCTGATGGTGCCTACGGAGATCCTCGCCCGCCAGCATGTCGAGCGCATCACCCCGCTTGCCGCGGTGGCGGGGCTGTCCGTCGCTCTCCTCACCGGGCGGGACAAGGCCCAGGAGCGCGCGAGGACGCTGGCGGCGCTGGCGGACGGGTCGGTCGACATCGCGATCGGCACCCATGCCCTGTTCCAGGAGGGCGTCGCGTTCAGCGACCTCGGGCTGATCGTGGTCGACGAGCAGCACCGCTTCGGCGTCGCCCAGCGCCTCGCGCTCACCGAAAAGGGCCGCAGCGCCGACATGCTGCTGATGACCGCGACCCCGATCCCGCGCACGCTCGTCATGACCCTGTTCGGCGACATGGACGTGTCCGCGATCCGCGAGAAGCCGCCCGGCCGCCAGCCGATCCGCACGAGCCGGATGGCGGTCGAGCGACTGGACGAGGTGCTGGACGCCCTCGAGCGCTCGCTTTCCGCCGGCGCCCGGGTCTACTGGGTGTGCCCCCTGGTGAGCGAGAGCGAGGTCGTCGACCTCGTGGCCGCCGAGGAGCGCTTCGCGGCGCTGCAGGCGCGGTTCGGGGCGCGGGTGCGGCTGGTGCACGGGCAGATGAAGCCGGCCGAACGCGACGACGCGGTGGAGGCCTTTGCGCGGGGCGAGGCCACGGTGCTGGTCGCCACCACCGTGATCGAGGTCGGCATCGACGTGCCCGAGGCCTCCATCATCGTGATCGAGCATGCCGAGCGCTTCGGCCTCGCCCAGCTGCACCAGCTGCGCGGGCGGGTCGGCCGCGGCCGGGCGCAATCGAGCTGCCTGCTCCTCTACAAGGGGCCGCTCGGGGAGACCGCCCGGAGCCGCCTCGACATCATGCGGGAGACCGAGGACGGCTTCCTGATCGCCGAGGAGGACCTGCGCCTGCGCGGCGAGGGCGAGCTGATCGGCACCAAGCAGTCCGGCGTGCCGGCCTTCCGGATCGCGCGGCTCGAGCATCACGGGACGCTGCTCGCCGAGGCCCGCGACGAGGCCCAGGAGCTGGTCGGCGAAGCGGGCCTGTCCGGCTCGGCGCGGGGGGAGGCGCTGCGGCGCCTGCTCTACCTGTTCGAGCGCGATGCCGCGGTGCGGCTGATGGGGGCGGGTTGAGGCTTACCCGTCGTCGCGAGGCTCACGATCCGGTCCACGGTGGGCAGCCCGACCATGGAGCGCTTTGCTGCGCTCGCAAAGACGACAGGGACGGTC
>CAXUMV010000043.1:10624-15097 GCA_964252065.1 uncultured Lichenihabitans sp. | reverse complement strand
CGGTAGCCGTAATGGGGGTGGTGGCGCCGCCCGCCATAGCCATAGCCGTAGCCGCGTCCGTAACCCCGGCCGTAGCCGTAGCCGTAGACCGGATAGGGGCGGTAGTAGTTCGGGCGCCAATGGCAGCCGAAGGGGCCGCACACCACGCGCACGTGGTCGACGTTCGCCGCGGCGGCCGACTGCGCCAGGGCCACCGGGGCGCGGTCGATCATCGGTATGGCGCTGGCCGTGGTGGGCTGCAGCGCGATGGCGCCAAGGGTCGCGGCCGCAACCAGGGCCGCTGTCATCGTTCTCATCATGGTCGGTGTCTCCGAAAAACTCACTCGCGTGACGGACGCAGCATCGCGCCTTGCCCATGAACTTGCCCTGAACGATTCTGAGGCATCGTGCCGGTCGGGCACGCAGCGTCCGGCTGCGGTCATCGACGGCGGGCCGGGCGGGAGGGCGGGGCATGGCGGCAGCGCGGGGCGACAAAGGGACGGCCCGGCCCGGCTTCAGCCTGCGGCCGGCCCCCTGGCGCGATCCGCACGACAGCACGCCGCTCGCCGGACGCCACCTGCCCAAAACGCTGTTCTCGCTTGCCTGGCGGCTGGGGTCGGCCGATCAGGTCTATCTCTGCCTGCTGGCCACGATGGTCGCGCTGCTCGACACGGTGCCGATCGACATCCAGCGCCGCATGATCAATCACGCGATCAAGGAAAGCGGCCTGCGGTCGATCGTCATGCTGGCGCTCACCTATGCGGGCGTCGTGCTGACGCAGGGGCTGATCAAGCTCCTGTCCAACGTCTACCGCTCCTGGACCTCCGAGCACGCAGTGCGCGTGCTGCGCTCGGCCATCGGCGAGACCATCGCGACCAAGGACGGGGCGCGGGAGACCGCCGAGGACCAGGGCACCCACGTGTCGATGATCGTCGCCGAAAGCGAGCCGATCGGTGCCTTCATGGGCGAATGCGTGTCCGAGCCGCTGCTGCAGGCCGGCATCATGGTGGTGGTGGTCGGCTACCTGGCCTGGCTCGAGCCCGTGATCTGCATCGTGCTGGTCTGCGTCTACGGGCCCCAGGCCGTGTTCGTGCCGCTGATGCAGCGCGCCATCAACCGGCGCGCGCAGGCCCGCATCACCACGCTGCGCGAGGCCTCGGCCGGCGTCATCGAGGCCGAGAGCGGCGCCCCCGAGGCCCAGGAGAAGCGCTTCGACACGGTGTTCCGGCTCAACATCGGCGTTTACAAGCTCAAATATTCGATGAACTTCCTCATGAACCTCTGCCACCAGTTCGGCATCGCGGCGGTGCTGGGACTCGGCGGCTGGATGGTGGTGCTCGGCCAGATCCAGATCGGCACGGTGGTCGCCTTCGTGTCGGGCCTCGCCACCGTCAAGGACCCGTGGGACGACCTTGCGACCTGGTTCCAGACCTGGCGCGTCACCGCGGCCCGCTACGTGCTGCTCAAGGACGCGCTCGAGGGGAAACCCGTGGCGGTCCCCCCGGTGGAGGACGCCGCACGCGCCGCCGAGTAGCCGCCCTCGCGCGAGGCTTGACGCGGCCTCGCCCGGGGTGCCAATCGGCCTCATGACCGACGCGTTCAGCCGCCTGTGCGCCAGCGATCGTCCGATCGTCATGGGCATCCTCAACGTGACGCCCGACAGCTTCTCGGACGGCGGGCTCCACCGCGACCCGGTGGCCGCCATCGCACGGGCGCGGCAGATGGCGGCCGAGGGCGCCGCCATCATCGACATCGGGGGCGAATCGACCCGCCCCGGCCACCAGCCCGTGACGGTCGAGGAGGAGCGCGCCCGGGTGCTGCCCGTGGTGGAGGCCCTGGCCCAGCCGGCCGCCGCCCTGCTCTCGGTTGACACCACCAAGGCGGCGCTGGCCCATGCGGCGCTGTGCCTCGGCGCCACCATCGTCAACGACCAGTGGGGGTTCCAGGGCGACCCGGCCATGGCCGAGGTGGTGGCCGGGGCGCAGGGCAGCGCGGCGGTGCTCATGCACAACCGCGCCGCGATCGACCCGGCGCTCGCCATGGCCGACGAGCTCCTGCGCTTCTTCGAGCGCTCGCTCGCCATCGCGGCGCGGGCCGGCGTGCCGGAGCACCGCCTCGTGCTCGATCCCGGGATCGGCTTCGGCAAGACCCCGGTCCAGCAGCTGACGGCGCTGAACGCGCTGCCGGCCCTGACGCGCGCCTTCGGGCTGCCGCTGCTGGTCGGGGTGTCGCGCAAGAGCTTCCTGGGACGGCTGACGGGCTCGCCGGTGGAGCACCGCCTGCCGGACACGGTCGCGGCGAACTGTTTCGCGCGCGGGCGCGGCGCCCGGCTGTTCCGCGTCCATGACGTCGCGGCGCATGTCGCGGCGCTCGAGGTCTTCGCGGCGCTCGAGGCCGCAGGATCGCCGGAGCGCGCCTCGTGACGCCGGTCGGCCTGGGCCTCGGCAGCAACATCGGCGACAAGGCGGGCCATGTGCGCCGGGCCGCGGCCCTGCTGAGGGAGAGGGCGCTCGTGCCCGACCTCGCCCTGTCGGGCCTCTACCGCACCGCGCCCTGGGGCGGGATCAATCAGGACTGGTTCGTCAACGCCTGCGCGGTCGGGCACACCGCGCTCGAGCCCACGGACCTGCTCGAGGCCGTCAAGGCGATGGAGGTCGAGATCGGCCGCACCTCGACGGTCCGCTGGGGTCCGCGGATCATCGACATCGACCTTCTCTATGTCGGCGACCTCGCGCTGGACACGCCCGACCTCGTCCTGCCGCACCGGGAGATCATGCGGCGGCCGTTCGTGCTGATCCCGCTCGCCGAGCTCGTGCCGGACCTCGTCTTGGGCGGCCGCAGGGTGGCCGACCTCGCACGGGCGATCGACGACGGGACCGTGTCCCGCATGGCGGATGCGTCAACTTGACGGACGCCTCCCCGGTTCATACCTGTCAGCTCTGACATCCTTTCCCTCCTGCCTCCACGCGAGGACCGCAATGGCCGACTCAGAGACCTCCAAAGTCACCGACGCCACCTTCGAGCAGGATGTGCTGCAGGCCTCCGAGCCGGTGGTGGTCGACTTCTGGGCCGAGTGGTGCGGCCCCTGCCGGATGATCGGACCCTCGCTCGAGGAGATCGCCAAGGAGATGAAGGGCAAGGTCAAGGTCGCCAAGTTCAACATCGACGAGAACCCCGACGTGACGGTCAAGCTCGGCGTCCAGTCGATCCCGACCCTCATGCTCTTCAAGGACGGCAAGCTGGCCAGCAAGAAGGTCGGCGCGGCCCCCAAGGGCGAGCTCCTGCGCTGGATCAACGGGGCGCTCTGACCGTTCGATGACGGGGTCGGGCTGAGCCGGATCCGCGCCTCCCAGCTTCGTCTTGGGTCACGCGGCGTGTCATGCTAGAGCTTTCGGCATGACAGAGGTCAGCCACGCGCTCGCGAGTGGCCCGGCCGGGGCCTCCGCCCCGGTGGCGGGACTTCCGTCGTTGGGCGCCCGGGAGGCGTTGCAGGATCGGCCGATCGCTCTCGTCGGCATGATGGGGGCCGGCAAGACCGTCGTCGGCCGGCGGCTGGCGGCCCGGCTCGGGCTCGACTTCATCGACTCCGATCACGAGATCGAGACCTGTGCGCGGGCCACGATCCCCGAGCTCTTCGCCCGGCACGGGGAGGCCTATTTCCGCGAGCGCGAAGCCAAGGTGGTGTCCCGCCTTGTCGCCGAGGGGCGGCGGGTGATCGCCACCGGCGGGGGCGCGTTCATGCATCCCGCGACCCGGGCCCTGCTCAAGGCGCGCTGCATCACGGTCTGGCTCAAGGCGGACGCCGAGGTGCTGATGCGCCGCGTGCGCAAGCGCCCCAACCGTCCGCTGCTGCAGACCCCCGATCCCGAGGCGACCCTGCGCCACCTCATGGACCTCCGCTATCCGATCTATGCCGAGGCCGATCTGACGGTGCTGTCGCGCGAGGGGCCGCACGAGCAGGTCGTCGACGACGTCCTCGGCGCGATCGAGGCGCATGGCAGGCCATGCGAGGCGGTCGGCAACCTCCGATGATCCCAAGGCCCACCAGAATGCAGGACCGGACCGCGCCCGAGGCGGGCCTGGAGGACGACATCTGGGTGCCGGTCGGCCTGGGAGAGCGCCGCTACGACATCGTCATCGGCCCCGGCCTGATCGGCCGGGCCGGCGCGTTCATCCGCGCCCTCGACCAGAACGCCGCCTGCGCCATCGTGACCGACCGGCACGTCGAGGCCTGTCATGGCGCGGCGCTGCGGGCGGGGCTGGATGCGGCCGGCGTCCGCCACGCCGCGGTGGTGGTCGAGCCGGGCGAGGCCACGAAGTCCTATGCGGGCTTTGCGGCCGTCTGCGATGCGGTGCTGGCCGCCCGCATGGAACGGGGCGACATCGTGGTCGCCCTGGGCGGCGGGGTCGTGGGGGACTTGGCGGGCTTTGCGGCCGCCAGCCTCAAGCGCGGCATGCGGGTCGTGCAGATCCCGACGAGCCTGCTGGCCCAGG
>CAXUMV010000043.1:9775-10614 GCA_964252065.1 uncultured Lichenihabitans sp. | reverse complement strand
GCAAGACCGGCATCAACTCGCCGGTCGGCAAGAACCTGGTCGGCGCCTTCCACCAGCCGAGCCTCGTGCTGGCCGACACCATGGCGCTCGACACGCTGCCGGCGCGGGAGCGCCGGGCCGGCTACGCGGAGATCGTCAAATACGGCCTCATCGACGACGCGCCCTTCTTCGACTGGCTCGAGCGCCACGGCGAGGCCGTGATCGCCGGCGGCCCCGAGCGCCGGCAGGCGATCGCGGCGAGCTGCCGGTCCAAGGCGGCGATCGTGGCGCGCGACGAGTTCGAGCAGGGCGACCGGGCGCTCCTGAACCTCGGCCACACCTTCGGCCATGCCCTCGAGCGGTTGACCGGCTACGACGGTACGCGCCTCGTGCATGGGGAGGGCGTCGCCATCGGCCTTACGCTCGCGTTCCGCTTCTCCCACAGGCTCGGCCTCATGGGCGAGGAGGAGGCCCGGCGCGTCGCGGCCCACCTCGGCCGCGCCGGACTGCCGACCCGCATCGGCGAGATCGCCGGATGGGACGCCTCGGCGGACGACATGCTGGAGGCGATCCTCGAGGACAAGAAGGTCAGCCGCGGCAGCCTCACCTTCATCCTCGCGCGCGGGATTGGCCGCAGCTTCGTGGCGCGGGGCATCGATCCTTCGGAGGTCGCGGCCTTTCTGGGATCGGAAATCGGGAGACCCTGAGCCATGCACGGAATGGGCGGCGACGCAGCCCCGGCCGGCGACATCTGGCTCGACATCGGCATCGTGATCGCCTGCATCGTCGTCTCCGCCTGCTTCTCGGCCGGCGAGACGGCGCTGACCGCGACCTCGCGCGCGCGCCTCAGCACGCTCGAC
>CAXUMV010000043.1:0-9765 GCA_964252065.1 uncultured Lichenihabitans sp. | reverse complement strand
GACAAGACCGCCCGGCCCGGGCGCGTGGCGACCGTCATGCGGCTGCTCGACAGCAAGTCGCGCCTGATCGGGGCCATGCTGCTGGGCAACAACGTCGCCAACATCGGCTCCTCGGCGCTGATGACGAGCGTGCTCGTCTCCCTGTTCGGCGAGCGCGGCGTCATCTATGCGACGATCGTGATGACGGTGCTGCTGCTCGTCTTCGCCGAGGTGTTGCCCAAGACCATCGCCATCAACCATCCCGAGCGCGTCTCGCTGGTCCTCGGCCCTATGGCGAGCGTCTTCGTCGCCGTGTTCGGCCCCGTGCTGAAGGGCGTCGAGATCGTGGTGCAGGGCGTGCTCACCCTGTTCGGCATTCCGCTCGCCGAGCGTCGCTCGATGCTGTCGGGGCGCGAGGAGCTCAAGAGCACCGTCGACCTCCTGCACCGGGAGGGCGGGGTCGAGCGCGGCGACCGCGACATGTTCGGCGGCCTGCTCGACCTCGGCGACCTGTCGGTCGAGGACGTGATGATCCACCGCATGCAGATGAACGCGATCAACGCGGACCTGCCGAGCCCGGAGATCGTGCGGGCCGCCCTCGCCTCGCCGCACACCCGGATTCCGCTCTGGCGCACCCAGCCCGACAACATCGTGGGCGTGATCCACACCAAGGAGCTCGTGCGGGCCCTCAGCGACGCCGGGGGCGACGCCAGCGCGCTCGCGATCGAGGATCTGGCCTTCGAGCCCTGGTTCGTGCCGGCGACCACGAGCCTGCGCGACCAGCTGCAGGCGTTCCTCAAGCGCAAGCTGCACTTCGCGCTGGTGGTGGACGAGTACGGCGAGGTCATGGGCCTCGTGACCCTCGAGGACATCCTCGAGGAGATCGTCGGCGACATCGAGGACGAGCACGACGTCGTCCATCAGGGTTTTCGGGTGCAGGCCGACGGCAGCGTCATCGTGGAAGGCTCGGTGCCGATCCGCGACCTCAACCGGGTGATGAACTGGCATCTTCCCGACGAGGAGGCGACCACCATCGCGGGCCTCGTGATCCACGAGGCGCAGGCGATCCCCGATGCCGGCCAGACCTTCGCGTTCCACGGCTTCCGGTTCGAGATCACGCGCCGGACCCGCAACATCCTGGCCCAGCTCCGCGTCTCGCCCGGCGCCTCCGCCAAGCCCGACGCCGGCTGACTTCCCCTGCCCTGTTCGAGGACTCCGATCCATGGCCGCTCACATCCACCAGTTCAGCTGTCTCTCCGATAATTTCGGCGTGCTGATCCACGATCCCGACAGCGGCGCCACGGCGGCGATCGACGCGCCCGAGGCCGAACCCATCCTGGCGGCGCTCGACGCCAAGGGATGGACGCTGACCGACATCCTGATCACCCACCACCATGCCGACCATGTGCAGGGCGTGCCGGCGCTGAAGGCGCGCTTCCCCGACGCGCGGATCGTCGGCCCCGCGGCCGAGGCCGGCAAGATCGGCGGCCTCGATCTCGAGCTCGCCGACGGCGAGGGCGTGCAGGTCGGCCGCCTCAAGGCCAAGGTGATCGCCACCCCCGGCCACACGGCGGGCCACATCGTCTACTGGTTCGAGGACGAGGACGTGCTGTTTGCGGGCGACACGCTGTTCGCGCTCGGCTGCGGCCGGGTCCTGGAGACCGCCCTGCCGGTCATGTACGACAGCCTGATGAAGCTGACCCACCTGCCGACCGAGACGCGCATCTATTGCGGGCACGAGTATACGCTCGCCAACGCCCGTTTCGCGCTGAGCGTCGATGGGGAGAACAGCGTCCTCAAGGAACGCGCGGCGGCCGTCGAGCGGCTGCGGGCCGAGAACCGCCCGACGCTGCCGACGACGCTCGAGATTGAGCTTGCGACCAATCCCTTCCTGCGCGCCGACGAGCCGGGGCTGAAGGCCGGCCTCGGCATGGCGGACCAGGATCCCGTGGCCGTGTTCTGCGAATTGCGCGAGCGCAAGAACCGGGCCTGAGCCGCATGGACGCCAAGGGCCTCATCCGGGCGCTCGACCTCCGCCCGCATCCCGAGGGCGGCCACTACCGCGAGACCTTCCGCGACGCCCGGGTCGATGCCGCGGGCCGCTCGCTGTCGACCGCGATCCTGTTCCTGCTCGGGGTGGGCGAGACGTCCGAGTGGCACAGGGTCGACGCCACCGAGATCTGGCACTACCACGCCGGCGCCCCGCTCGTGCTGACGCAGTCGCCCGACGGGCACGACGCCGCAGCGCTCCATCTCGGCCCGGTCATCGAGGCCGGCCAGCACCCGCAAATCGTGGTGCCGCCGGGGGTGTGGCAGACGGCGACCAGCCTCGGCGCCTGGACGCTGGTCGGCTGCACGGTCGCGCCCGGCTTCACGTTCGACGGCTTCGAGCTCGCGCCGCCCGGCTGGCGCCCCCTCCCCCGCGAGGCGTGATACGCTCCTGCACGGCATTGAACCTCCCCCGGCCCGTCATCGCGAGGCGCGAAGCGCTGTGGCGGTCCAGGCTATGGTGCGGAAGCCCCGCCATGGATCGCTTCGCTGCCCTCGCGAGGACGATGAACACAGGAACAAGGGCGATCGCGGCCCGTTGCCTGAACGGACAAGGAACCGACATCATGGTCAAGGCAGTCTGGAACGGCGCGACGATCGCCGAAAGTGACGACACGGTCGTGATCGAAGGCAACCACTACTTCCCGCCGGCCTCCCTCGATCGCACCCTGCTGCGCGACAGCACCCACACGAGCGTCTGCCCGTGGAAGGGGACCGCGGGGTACTACTCGCTCGAGGTGGGCGGCGCTCAGAACCGCGATGCCGCCTGGTTCTACGCCGACCCCAAGCCGAAGGCGGCCGCCATCAAGGACCGGGTCGCGTTCTGGAAAGGCGTGACGGTCGGCTGAGCGCGCGGCCGTCCCTCACGCGGCAGCCTCGGGGATGGGCGAGCTCATGCGGTTCCAGGCGTCGAGGGCCGCGATCTTGTAGGCCTCGGCCAGGGTCGGGTAGTTGAACGAGTTCTCGATGAAGTAGTCGATCTTGCCTTTGAGGTTCAGCACCGCCTGGCCGATGTGAATCAGCTCGGTCGCCCCTTCGCCGACGATGTGCACGCCGAGCAGTCGCCGCGTCTTCAGCGAGAACAGCATCTTCATCATGCCCGTCTCGAGGCCCATGATGTGGCCGCGCGAGGTCTCGCGGAAGCGCGCGATGCCGCATTCGTACGGGATGTCGCGGCCGCGGACCTCCTCCTCGGTGAGGCCGACGGTCGAGATCTCGGGAACCGCGTAGATGCCGTAGGGAAAGAACTCGGGCGGGGGCGGCGGCTCGAGGCCGAAGGCGTGGCACGCCGCGAGGCGCCCCTGCTCCATGGAGGTCGAGGCAAGGCTCGGAAAGCCGATCACGTCGCCGGCGGCGTAGATGTGCGGCACGGCGGTCTGCAGCGTCTTGGGCTGGACCGCGATGCGGCCCCGGTGGTCGACCTCGATGCCGGCGGCGGGCAGGTCGAGCGTCGCGGTCGCCCCCATGCGGCCGGCGGCGAACAGCAGCATCTCGCTGACGATCCTGCGGCCGTTGCCGAGCGTGGTCGCGACCCGGCCGTCCGGCCTCATCTCGATCGCTGTGACCGGGGAGCCCAGGCGGAGCGCCACGTTGCGGTCGCGCAGGTCGTGCACGAACTCCTCGATCAGCTCCTTGTCGATGAAGTCGAGGAAGGTCTCGCGCGGCTCGATCAGCGTCACGCCGACGTCGAGCGCGCTGAAGATCGTCGCATATTCGACGCCGATCACGCCGGCGCCGATCACCGTCAGGCTGCGCGGCAGCTTGGGCAGCTCGAGCAGCTCGTCGCCGTCGAACACGTAGGTGCCGTCGAACGGCACATGACCGGGCCGGAACGGCCGCGTGCCGCAGGCGATCAGGATGAACTCGGCGGTGAAATGGTGGATGTCGCCGCTGTCGGCCGTCACCTCGACCGTATGGGGGTCGACGAAGGCGCCCTCGCCGCGCGCGGTCCTGACGTTGTTGCGGCTGAACTGGTGCTCCAGCACCTCGACCTCGTGGTCGAGCGTCTTGTGCAGGCGCGCCATGAGGTCGGCGGCGTCGATGTCCTGCTTGACCCGGTAGGAACGGCCGTAGAAGCCCCGCTCGCGCCAGCCCGAGAGGTTGAGCACGGTCTCGCGCAGCGTCTTGGACGGGATGGTCCCGGTATGGACCGAGACCCCGCCGACCCGGCGGCCCCGCTCGATCACCAGCGTCCGCTTGCCGAGCTTGGCGCTCTGCACCGCGGCGCGCCGTCCGGACGGCCCGCTGCCGATCACGATCATGTCAAAGTCGACCATCGCCCGATGCGCCTTCCCACCCTCGCCTGGACCGCCAAGGCGCCTCGCGCTGACGGACACCACCACAGTAAACGCAGGATTTTATGACCGGACCGGTAACCTCGTTCGCATCGGTCGTCGGACGCCGGCCTGTGCGGTCAAGAGCCGGGCTCGGGCTTTGGTTAAGACGATTGTGCCGCATTCGCGGCACGATCACCAGCGCCGCTATGTGATTAGTAACCTAACCTGTACGGTTTACTTGCGTTCAGCCTTCCTAGGCGCCGCATTAACTGCCGCGCAAGTGGAGGGGGCTAACAACACAGATATTCCAACACGGCAGAGCAGTGCCGTTGGAAGGTAAGACATAACGGAGCCCTCCCATGCGTAACCTCGTCTCCCGCTTCGCCAAGGACCAGTCCGGCGCCACCGCCATCGAGTACGGCCTGATCGCCGGCCTCATCAGCGTCGTCATCCTGACCGTGCTCGGCTCGATCGGCACCAAGCTCAACACGAAGTTCAGCAGCATCAACACCGCCCTGAACTAAGCCACCGTCATCCGGCCTCATGGCCGACGACCCCGGGCGGCTCCGCAAGAGCCGCCCGTTTTGCGTTCAAGCAGCCGCCAGACCGGCCACGACACCGTCCCAGGGCACGATCTCGCAGTTGTCGAGCCAGCGGCCCGTGAGATGGTAGAAGAAGGTGCCGTGCCCGACGACGGCGAGATGCCGCTCGGGCCGGGCCTTCAGCGCCTCGACGAAATCCGCCATCCGCCGCAGCATGACGTCCAGCGGCTCGACCCGGATGCCCCGGTCGTCGGGCTCGCCGTCGTCGTGCCACCAGGTCTCGGGCAGGTGATCGAGCGACAGGCTCGGGAACTCCGCCGCGAGCAGCGCCGGCGGCCGGCCCTGGTCGCAGCTGCTTTCGAGCCGCTCCCGGTGGCCCATCTCGACCGCGATCAGCGGGTGGGACGGGTGGTCCCCGAAGATGCCCAGCGCGGTCTGTAAGGCCCGGGTCAAGGGCGAGGCGATCACCGCCTCGACCGGCCGGGACCGCATGGTCAGCCGCGCCGCCTCGACCTGCGCATGGCCGCGGTCGGTGAGGGGCGCGTCGAACAGCATGGGATCGGCCCCGGCGGCCGGGTAGGCGGCGTTGAACGTCGATTCGCCATGACGGATGAGGGTGATGCTGCGCTCGGTCATGGCCGACCGGTATCGGCTCGGACGCAGGCGCGCAAGCCGGACGCGCTCAGGCCAGCCATGCGGGAAAGGGCTCGGCAAGCGCGCCCCGGCGCGTTAGGAGTGCGGCGCCGGGCCCTGCCAGGATCGGCCATTCCTGTTGCCATGCGCCGGGCGCCGTGCCTCGACCGATCGCCTTCGATCTCAGCCGCCTGTATCTCGGGGCGCTCGGCCGCACGCCGCGCGGCATCGACAGGGTCGACCTCGGCTTTGCGCGGCGCCTGTTCGACGATCCCGCGCGCCAGGATGTCGGCCTCGTGCCGACGCCCGCGCGGATGGGCGTGCTGCGGGCCGCCGAGGCGAGGGGGGTGACCGACCGCCTCGAGCGGCACTGGCGGGAAGGCGCTTCGGCCGAGGATGCGGGGCAAGGCGCGGACCTGCGACGCTGGCTGGAGGGCGGCCCCGCGCCGCCGCCGTCGCCCCGGCGAACGGGCCGCCCCGCCATACCCTGGCATCTCGGGCCCATGCTGGCGGCGGCGCGGGGAAGCGCCCTGCGGTCCGCCGCCCGGTCGGTTCCGCAGGGCGCGGTCTATCTCAACACCGGCCAGGTGCTGCTCGGCTTTCCGTGGTGCTTCGGCTGGCTGGACCGGCGCCCGGACGTCCGGCCCGTGTTCCTGATCCACGATGTGATCCCGCTCCGCTTCCCCGAGTATGCCGGCCCGATCCTGCAGCGCCATCACGCCCGCGCGGTCGCCAACGCGGCCCGGCGGGCCGCGGGGCTGCTGGCGACGAGCCACGCCGCCGCCGCCGAGGTGCGCGACGCGCTCCGCCCGCTCGGGCGCGCCGCCATGCCGATCCATGTGGCCCCCCTGCCGGTCAGTCCCTCGCTGCTCGCCCCCGCCGCCGCCCCCGCGCCGGAGGGGTGCTACTTCGTGTCCGTCGGCATCATGGACCAGCGCAAGAACTACGGCCTGCTGCTGCGCGTGTGGCGCGATCTCGTGCGCGCAGAGGCCGGCCCGGTGCCGAAGCTCGCCATCATCGGCGCGCCCGGCCTGCGCACGGCGGGGCTGCGCGATCTGATCGCCCGCTCGCCCGGCCTTTCGGACGCCGTGACGCTCGCCAGCGGTCTCCCGAGCGCCGTCATGCGCGACATCCTGCGGGGCGCCCGGGCGCTGCTGATGCCCTCCTTCACCGAAGGGTTCGGGCTGCCCCTCATCGAGGCACGCGCCCTCGGGGTGCCGGTCGTCGCCTCCGACATCCCGGCTCACCGCGAGGTGGGGGGCCCGGGCACGATCTACCTCGATCCGCTGGACGGCCCCGGCTGGCGGCGCACCGTCCTGCGGCTCGCTGCGGAAGTCCGGCCGCCGGTCGCGCCGGACCCCGCCCCGCCCATGACCTGGCCGCGCTACGTCGAGGGCGTGCTTCCCTTCCTCGAGTCCCTGTGAGCGAGGGGCCGCCGATCGGCATCCTGGTCGGGGCGGCGGGCCTGGGGACGGCCTCTGCCCTGGCCGAGGCCATGCCGGGCGCAAGGCTCGTGTCCACGGGATGGCGGTTCGGCCGCCGCCCCGCCCCGCGCACGACCTCGCCCGCTGCGCTCGAGGCATGGCTCGCGGGCCGGGCCGACCGGCCCGCGGCCGACCGGCCAGCCGCCACGGACCCACGCCCGACGAGGGCGGCGGCGCTTCCCGAAGGGGCGACCCTGATCGCCTGCGGTCTCGCGCCGTGGAGCACGGCCTTGCCGACGCTGCTGGCCCGCCGGCCGGACCTCCGCGTGGTCGCCCTGGCCGAGGAGCCGACCGCGGGCACGTGGCCCGAGCATCACCGGCCCGAGACGGCCGCGGCGGCGCAGGGCGCCTTCGCGGCCATGGCGGCGGGCGCGGCCCTCGTGGTCGCACCCGAGCGCGGCATCGCCGACGAGCTCGGGACGGCGGGGCGCGGCGGGCGGCCCGTCCTCGTCATGCCCCTCCCCTCATGTCTCGCCCGACCCTCTGCGGCCGCCGGCCCCCCATGGCCCGACGTGCCCCTGATGGTGGCCTGTGGGCCGCTCGAAGCCCGGGCCAATACGCTGCTGCTGCTCCATCTGTGGCGCGACGGCCTCGCCCGCGGCGCCACCCTGCCCAAGCTCGTGCTCGCCGGGCCGCGCGGACGGCAGGTCGAGGAGATCGCCCCGCTGCTCGACTGGAACGCGGCGCTGCGGCCGCTCGTCGCCGAGGCGCCGGGCCTGCCGCCGGCGGCGCTGCGGCGGCTGGTCGAAGGCGCTAGCGCCGTGCTGGTGCCCGACTTTGCGGACCCCCCGGCCGCGCTCATGCGCGACCTTCTCGCCCTCGGCGTTTCGGTCATCGCCGCCGATACGCCGGCGGCCCGGCACCTCGGGGTCACGCCCCGCCTCGATCCCCTCGACGGGCCGGGCTGGCGCGAGGCGATCGCCGAAGCGGCGGGATCGGCGCGCGAGCCCCGCCCGCATCCCGCCCCGGCGCTCCTCGACTGGCCCGGCTACGCCACGCGCCTCCTCGCGGCGATCCGGGCGCTGCCGTGACGGGGCGCCCCACCGTCGTCGATCTCACCTATGTGGCGGCGCGCCTCGGCGCCGCGACGCCGACCGGGATCGAGCGGGTGGACGCCGCCTTCGCGCGGCACTTCACGGCCGGCGTGGGCGAAGCGCCGGGCGAGGCCTGCGCGATCCATTACGGCCTGCTCGCGCCGCATGCCCTCCTGCCGCGCACCGCCCGACGTCTCGTGGACGAAGCCGCGGCCGTGTGGCGGCCCGCCACCGGATCCGCAGACGATCCGGTCTACGCGGCCGTCGCGCGGTGGCTCGAAGGGCCGCCCCGCCCCCTTCGGGCCGGCCCCGAGCGCAGCGGGCTGGCGGTGGCCGACCGCCTGCGGCGGTGGCGGTGGCGCCTTGCGGCGGACCGCGCGGCGGTGCCCCGGAACGCCGTCTACCTGAACCTCGCCCAATACGCCTTCGAGTTTCCGGCCTTCCTGCGATGGCTGGAGCGGCGGCCCGACGTCATGCCGGTATTCTTCATCCACGACCTGCTGCCGCTCGACCATCCGGAGTTCTTCCGCGCCGGCTACCGGGACCTGTTCGAGCGGCGCGTCGCCACGATGGCGCGGTTCGCCCGTGCCGCCGTGGTGTCGAGCGCGACCGTCCGGGAGCGCGTCGTCGCCGAGATAGCCCGGCGCGGCCGCCGGGACATGCCGATCCATGCCGCCCCGCTTCCCCCGCCGGCGGTGGGCGACGCCGAGGCGCCCCCCGCGGGCCGGACCGCTCCCTACTTTCTGATGACCGGCACCATCGAGGCGCGCAAGAACCACCTGCTCGTGCTCCATGCGTGGCGTGCCCTCGCCGAAGCGGGCGGCCCGGTGCCCCGCCTCGTGCTGGTCGGCCCGCGCGGGTGGGAGAACGAGCAGGTCGTGGACCTGCTGGAGCGCTGCACCGCGCTCGCGCCCCACGTGGCCGAGGTTTCGGGCCTCTCGACGCCGGGGCTGGCTCGACTGATTCGCGGCGCCCGCGTGGCCCTCGTCCCCTCCTTTGCAGAAGGCTACGGCCTGCCGCTCGCCGAGGCGCTCGCGGCCGGAACGCCCGTCGTCGCGTCGGACATCCCGGTCTTCCGCGAGGTGTCGCAGGGATGCGCCACGCTGCTCGACCCGACCGACGGGCCCGGCTGGCGGCAGGCCATCGCCGATCTCGCCGCCGATCCCTCGCCCCGCCGTGCCGCCGCTGTCACCGCCGCGCAGCGTTACAAGGCGCCCGACTGGCCGGGTTACTTCGCCGGACTGGACGCATTCCTCGCGATGCTTTGAGAAAGCGTCAGAAGTCCGAGGCGAGGCCCTTCACTTCCCAGTCGCCGTAGCGGACCGGCTCGAGCCCGCCGCGCCCGTCGATCTCGGTCGCCCGGACCGGGCGGGCCGCCGCGAGGCGACGGGCCTCGGCCTCGGCCAGCGCGCGTTGCGCCGGGGTGTCGGCCGTTCCCTCCGCCGGCGCGGCAGGGGTCTGCGGATCATTGTCATTCATCATATACAGCCCGCCTGATCTGGCCTTGTTCGGTCAAGTTCTGCTAACATCTCGAATCTGCGGTCCCATGTGGTTCGATGATGCCGCAGCGCTGCCTCATATAGGCATCGCTGGTTTGAAAATCATCGCGCCCGTCGACCGACGCCACCCGCCTCCGCGCAGCGCCGGGTCCAGGATTGCCGCTCAGGATCGCCGAAAGGTTGCATGGTCGAAAAGACAGGAAGTCAGCGGCGAAGCCGGGCCGGCCCGGTCCGGGCAGCACCCTGGGCGAAATCCGCCGTGGCGCCGG
>CAXUMV010000042.1:6410-15150 GCA_964252065.1 uncultured Lichenihabitans sp. | reverse complement strand
ACCAGCCCGTCGCCCGGTCCGATCGCGAGCGCGTCCACGGCCGCTTCCCCCGCCTCGGTGTCGTCCTCGGCTCCCGAGGGGATCGAGGCGAGGCCGGCGGGCCCGCCGGCCAGGATCACGGGGACGCGGTCGGCCTCGATGCCGAAGGTGCCGGGCAGCTCGAGCGCGTCGAGCTGGGCGATGAGGCCCGAGGAGCCCGCCCCGGCATAGGCCATGCGGCCTCCGGCGCGCAGCACGCCGGCCAGCGCTTCGATGGCCTGCGCGAGGGCCGGCAGCGCGGGGCGGAGCCCCCGCAGGGCGTCCTGCTGGGTGGCGAGGATATTCGAGACGATATCGCCGGTGGGCGACAGGTCGAGGTCGTCGTAGCGCGCGTCGAACCGTTCCGTGCTCGCGAGGCTCATGGCCGCTCCGGTGAGACATCCCGGCGAGTTTAATACCAATGTCATACCTATAGTCAATGCGACTCGGTGCGGAAATTGACGGCACTCGGAAGGCGGCCTGCCGAAATAATGTTCTCCGTCGCAAAAACGGGGCAACGGCCCCGAAGCGTGCCGCAAGCCTCTGAAGGGGATTTTCTTAACTGGGCTCTTTTGGTATTGTCGCGGTGCGAGCGAAGGTGACCACATGGATCTGGGGATCGAGGGCGGGGATACGGTCTGCCGCGCAGGGCCGGCCTGCCCGGGAGCGTCCCGATGAGCGTCGGCGGGGCGGTGTTCGCCCGCGACGGCTTCGCCGAGAGCAGCCCGATGCCGCTCTACCTGCGCCTGCAGGAGCGCATCAGGACCGCCATCGAGAGCGGCAGCCTGAAACCCTCCGACGCCCTGCCGGGCGAACGCGACATCGCCCAGACCATGAACGTGTCGCGGGTGACGGTGCGCAAGGCGCTGTCCGGCCTCGTGGACGCCGGCCTGCTGGAGCAGCGGCAGGGCTCGGGCACCTTCGTGACGCGACGGCAGCCGGTGGTCGAGCAGGCCCTGTCGCAGCTGACCTCGTTCAGCCACGACATGCGCCAGCGCGGCCTCGCCACGAGCTCGCGCTGGCTGCAGCGGGAAGTCTCCTCCCCCTCCACCAAGGAGGCGATCCACCTCGCCCTGTCGCCGCACGAGAAGGTCTGCCGCCTGCGCCGGCTGCGCTTTGCGGGCGGCGTGCCGATGGCCATCGAGCTCGCCGCCATCCCCCAGAAGTTCCTGCCCGACCCCCAGGCCGTGGGGACCTCGCTCTACGCGACGCTCGAATTGCTGGACGTCAAGCCGGTGCGGGCCCTGCAGCGCCTCTCGGCCGCTAATCTCGTGAGCGAGGACGCGGCGCTCCTCAACGTGCCGCCCGGCAGCGCCGCGCTCTCGATCGAGCGGATCTCCTACCTCGCCAGCAATCATCCGGTCGAGTTCACCCGCAGCTTCTACCGGGGCGACGCCTACGACTTCGTCGCCGAACTGAACCTGGGACACGCATGATGGCGGGCTCGTCGACCCACATGGCGGCGGAGATCGCCGAGACCCCGGCCGCCGTGGCCCGGCTGCTGGACCGCGAGGGCGCCGCGATCGCGGCCATCGGCCGGCGGATCGCGGCCCACCATCCGCCGGTGATCGTCACCTGTGCCCGGGGCTCGTCCGACAACGCGGCGGCCTATTTCAAGTACCTGACCGAGATCCTGAGCGGGGTGCCGGTCGCCTCCGTCGGCCCCTCGGTCGCCTCGATCTACCGCGCGCCACTCAAGCTCGCGAACGCCGTCCTGATCTCGGTGTCCCAGTCCGGGCAGAGCCCCGACATCGTGGCCCTGCAGGCCGCCGCCCGGGAGGCCGGCGCCTTTGCGGTCGCGGTGGTCAACCAGGCCGACTCGCCCCTCGCGCAGACCGCCGATGCCGTGATCCCGCTCCATGCCGGGCTCGAGAAAAGCGTCGCGGCGACCAAGACGTGCCTCGCCTCCGCCGTGGCGCTCGCGGCGCTCGTGGCCGCCTGGACGGCCGACGCCGCCCTGCAGGCCGCCATCGCGCGGCTCCCGGAGGTGCTGGCCGACGCCCTGCGCAGCCGATGGGATGCGGCGCTGGAGCCGCTGGTCGCCGCCCGGTCGGCCTATGTGGTCGGACGCGGCCCCGCGCTCCCGGTCGCGGCCGAGGCGGCGCTGAAGCTCAAGGAAACGGCGGTGCTGCACGCGGAGGCCTTCTCCGGCGCCGAGGTGATGCACGGCCCCCTGCAGCTCCTGCATCCGGGCTTTCCGGTGATCGCGTTCGCGCAGAACGATGCCTCGCGCGAGGCGATGGGCGGCAGCATCGACCGCCTCAGGGCCGCGCAGGGCCGCGTCTTTGCGGTGTCGGCCGGCCCGCCCGCCGGGACCGATCACCTGCCCGTCCCGGCCACCGGCCACGCCTTGCTCGATCCCCTGGCCATGCTGCTGCCCTTCTATGCCCTGGCCGAGCGGGTGTCCCGCGCGCGCGGGTACGATCCCGACCGCCCGAGCCTGCTCCGCAAGGTGACGGAGACGATCTGATGGCGCCCCACGCCCTGTGCGGCGTCCGGATCTTCACCGGCGAGGCGGTTCTGGACGACCATGCGGTGCTGCTCGAGGGCGGGCGCATCGTCGGGCTCGAGCCCGCGGCGGGCCTGCCGGCCGACCTGCGGCGGGAGACCCTCGCCGGCCATGTCCTGGCGCCGGGCTTCATCGACGCGCAGGTGAACGGGGGCGGCGGCGTCCTGTTCAACGAGACCCCGACCCGCGAGGGCGCGGCCGGCATCGCCCTCGCGCACCGCCCGTTCGGCACCACCGGCCTGCTGCCGACCTTCATCACCGACCGCGCCGCGGGCCGCCTCGCGGCCGTGGCGGCCGCGAGGGCCGCGGTGGCGGCCGGAATGCCCGGCGTCCTCGGCCTGCACCTCGAAGGGCCGTTCCTCGCGGCGGCCCGCAAGGGCGCGCACGACCCGGCCCTGATCGTGCCCCTGACGGACGCCGACGTCGATGCGCTCCTCGACACCGGGCTCGATACGCTGCTGCTGACGGTCGCGGCCGAGAACGCCTCCCCGGCACAAATCCGCCGCCTCACCGACGGCGGCGTCATCGTCAGCATCGGGCACAGCGACGCCTCCTACGACGTCGCGCGGGCGGCCGCCGATGCGGGGGCGCGCGGGGTCACGCATCTGTTCAACGCGATGTCGCCGCTCGGCCACCGCGCCCCGGGCGTGGTCGGGGCGGCGCTCGACCATGGCGGGCTCTGGTGCGGGGTGATCGCCGACGGCCACCATGTCCACGCGGCCGTCCTGCGCACCGCGCTGCGGGGCAAGCAGGGCCCGGGACGGCTGTTCCTGGTCAGCGACGCCATGCCGCCGGCCGGCATTGCGGGCGACGTGTTCGCGCTCAACGGGCGCCGGGTCACGCGGCGGGGCGGCACGCTGCTGCTCGACGACGGCACGCTGGCGGGCGCCGACCTCACCATGGATGCGGCCGTGCGCTTCGCGGTCGGCGCGCTCGCCGTCCCCCTGCCGGAGGCGCTCAGGATGGCGTCCCTCTACCCGGCACAGTTCCTGCGGCTCGATCGCGACCGGGGCCGCATCGCCGCGGGCTTCCGCGCCGACCTCGTGCTCCTCGACGAGGCGCTTGCGGTCACCCGGGTCTGGATCGACGGCAGGGACGCGGGCTGATCGCCCGGGTTCGTCATCGCGAGGCGCGTCAGCGCCGCGGCGACCTCCGGTGAGGGACCGCCTGTCCCGGCGGGCGCGCCTGCTCGGCATCGGAGCCTGCGGGCTGGCCTTCGCCGGTCTCACGGCCGGGGTGGTGACCGGCGCCGTCACGCCGCTGGATGTGGGGTTCAGCGCCATGCTGGCCCCGTTCCGGACAGCCTGGCTGGTGGCGCTCTTCGTCGCCGTCACCTCGATGGGGGCGGAAGGATCGCTGGCCGGCATGGCGCTGGTGGCGAGCGCGGTATTCTGGAGCTGCGGCCGCGGCCGCAACCTCGTCCCGCTCTGGGTGACGTTTATGGGCGCCGAGTCGGTCACCTGGGCCGCCAAATACCTGCTCGACCGGGACCGCCCTCCCCTCCTGTCCGGCCTGAGCCCGGCGCTGTCGCCGTCCTTTCCGAGCGCCCACACGACCGGCACGACGGCCCTGGTCGGCATCCTGGCCTGGCTGATCGCCCGGGAACTGCCCGACCCCCGCCACCGGAGGCGGGTCGCGGCCACGGCCGCGGCGGTCGCGGGCGTGATCGGCTTCAGCCGGCTGTTCCTCAACCTCCATCATCTCAGCGACGTGCTGGCCGGCGCTCTGGTGGCGGTGGGCTGGCTGCTCGTCGGCACCGCCATCCCGGAGGCCATCGACACGCCGGCCCGCAGGCCTTGAGGAGCGCCCGAAAGCCTCCCATCATGGTAGGATCCTCAAGGCACGGGATTGCAGCCATGAAGATCGGGACGGCCGCCAGGGCCTCGGGCGTGACGGCCAAGATGATCCGGCATTACGAGGGCATCGGGCTGATCCGGCCCGTGGGCCGGACGGCCGGCAACTACCGGGACTATGCGGTCGCTGACGTCCGGCAGCTGCAGTTCGTGCGGCGCGCCCGCAACCTCGGCTTCTCGATCGAGCGGATCCGGGGGCTGCTGCGGCTCTGGAGCGACCGCAACCGCTGCAGCTCGGAGGTCAAGGCCATCGCCCTCGCCCACGCCACGGAGCTTGACCTCAGGATCAGGCAGATGCGGGAGATGGCCGACGACCTCCATGCCCTGGCGCAGGCCTGCGACGGGGACGACCGGCCGGACTGCCCGATCATCCGCAGCCTCGAAGGCACGCCGGCGGCGTGACGGCAGCGGTCAGCGG
Organism: uncultured Lichenihabitans sp.; assembly: GCA_964252065.1. GTDB lineage: Bacteria > Pseudomonadota > Alphaproteobacteria > Rhizobiales > Beijerinckiaceae > Lichenihabitans. The sequence goes on along the minus strand of CAXUMV010000042.1, from coordinate 10,352 downwards.
GCGGACTTAGCCTGCCAGCTCTTCATGTCCGCGATCTCCTTCTCCTGCGCCTTGACGATGTCCTCGGCCATGGCCCGGAGCACAGGGTCCCGTCCGTATTTGAGCTCGATCCGCGCCATGTCGATCGCGCCCTGGTGGTGGGGGATCATCATCGAGACGAAGTCCTTGTCCGGGTCGCCGGTCGGCTTGACGTCCATGTCGGCCATCATCCTGTCCATCGAGGCCGCATAGGCGGTCGCGGCGGCCGGCACCTTGGCGCCGCCCTTCTTCGTCGTGTCCGCGACGGCAGCGAGCGGGAGGGCCAGGGCGGCGGCGAGGGCGGCGGCGGTCGGCAGTGTCTTCACGGTCGGTCTCCTTGGATGAAAGGTCGTCAGGCGGGGCTGGCCGACGGCGTAGGGTGCTCCTCGAGGCGCACGCCCCTGAGGCGCAGGGCGTTGCCGACCACGCTGACCGAAGACAGCGCCATGGCGGCCGCGGCCAGCATCGGCGAGAGCTGCAGGCCGAACACCGGGTAGAGCACGCCCGCCGCGACCGGTACGCCGACCGCGTTGTACGCAAAGGCGAAGACGAGGTTCTGGCGGATGTTCGCCATGGTCGCCCGGGACAGCCGGCGGACCCGCAGGATGCCGGTCAGGTCGCCGGGCAGCAGCGTCACCCCGGCGCTGTCCATCGCGACATCGGTGCCGGTGCCCATGGCGATCCCGACATCGGCCGCCGCCAGGGCGGGGGCGTCGTTGAGGCCGTCCCCCGCCATGGCGACGACGCGGCCCTCCCGGCGCAGCCGCTCGACGACCCGGGCCTTGCCGGCCGGCATGACCTCCGCCTCGACCTCGTCGATGCCGAGCCGCCGCGCGACGGCCTGCGCCGTAACTTTGTGATCGCCCGTCAGCATGATCACCCGCAGGCCCAGGGCGCGCAGCGCCGCCACCGCCGCGGCCGTCGTGGGCTTGACCGGGTCGGCGATCGCAAAGGCCCCGGCGAGCCGGCCGTCGACGGCGGCGAACACGGCTGTCGATCCGCGGGCCCGGAAACCGTCCGCCGCCCCCTCCAGCGCGGCGGTATCGACCCCGAGCTCCTCGAGGAAGGCGGCGCTGCCGATCGCGACCGCGCGCCCCTCCACGGTGCCGCGCGCCCCCCGGCCGGGCGGCGCCTCGACATCGTGGACGGCCGGGATCGCGAGGCCGCGCCGGCGCGCCGCCTGCACCATCGCCGTGCCGAGCGGGTGCTCGCTCGCCTGCTCGACCGCCGCGACAAGCCTGAGCAGCTCGAACCGCCCGGAGCCCGCGGCCGTGACCATCCCGGCGAGGGCGGGCCGGCCGAGGGTCAGGGTGCCGGTCTTGTCCACGATGAGCGTGTCCACGGCTTCCATGCGCTCCAGCGCCTCGGCGCTGCGGATCAGCACGCCCGCCTCGGCGCCGCGCCCGACGCCGACCATGATGGACATCGGGGTGGCGAGGCCGAGCGCGCAGGGGCAGGCGATGATCAGCACCGACACGGCCGCGACCAGCCCGGAGGCGAGGCGCGCGTCCCCGCCGAACGCCGCCCATCCCAGGAACGCGAGGGCGGCGGCAATCAGGACGGCGGGGACGAAGAGGCCCGAGACCCGGTCCGCGAGGCGCTGGATCGGCGCCCGGCTCCGCTGGGCGGCGGCCACGAGCCCGACGATCTGCGCCAGCAGGGTGTCTGGCCCGATCCCGAGGGCCTCGGCCACGAAGCTGCCGGACCGGTTGAGCGTGCCGCCGATCACGGCGTCGCCGACGCCCTTGGACACGGGCATCGGCTCGCCGGTCACCAGCGCCTCGTCCACGACCCCCTGCCCCGCCACGACGCGGCCGTCGACCGGCACCTTTTCGCCCGGACGGACCCGCACGCGGTCGCCGACGCCGACCGCCTCGAGCGGCACATCGGCCTCGGTCCCGTCCGGGCCGATCCGCCGGGCGGTCTTGGGCGCAAGGTCGAGCAGCCCGCGGATCGCCCCGCTGGTGCTGTCGCGCGCCCGCAGTTCGAGCACCTGCCCGAGCAGCACGAGCACGACGATGACGGCCGCCGCCTCGAAATAGACCCCGACCGTGCCGTCCGCGTCCTGGAAGGCGGGCGGAAAGACGCCGGGCGCCAGCGTGGCGACCACGCTGAACGCCCAGGACACGCCGGTGCCGATCGCGATCAGGGTGAACATATTGAGATGGCGCGTGCGAAGCGACTGCCAGCCGCGGACGAAGAACGGCCAGCCGGCCCCGAACACGACAACGGTCGCGAGCACGAGCTGCAGCCGGTTCGACGTCGCCGGCCCGACCACGGCACCGAGGTCGAACAGGTGCCCGCCCATGCCGAGCAGCACGACCGGCACGGCGAGCCCTGCCCCGAGCGCGAGCCGCCGGGTCATGTCGGCCAGCTCGACGTTGGGACCGGCCTCGGCCGAGACCGTCACGGGCTCGAGCGCCATGCCGCAGATCGGGCAGGCGGCGGGCCCGTCCCGGAGGATCTCCGGGTGCATCGGGCAGGTGAAGGGCGTGCCGGCGGGCACCGGAGCCGGGGCGCGCGGCGCCTCCGCCCGATAACGCGCGGGCTCGGCCAGGAACTTGGCGCGGCATCCGGCCGAGCAGAAGTGCACCGTCGTCCCACCATGCTCGGCGACGTGCCGCGGGCGGGTCGTGTCGACCGTCATGCCGCAGACCGGGTCGATCGCGCGGGGCGAGGTCTCATCCATGATCGGCATCCTGGACCTTCCCACCATGGCAAGGTCAAGCGACGATCGTCGGCGAGCCGGTGATCACCCGCACCCGTCCCGATCAGCTCCTTCTCCCGCCCGCGGGAGAAGGTGCCCGACAGGGCGGATGAGGGGACTCACAGACCGAGGATCCCCTCATCCGGCCTTCGGCCACCTTCTCCCGCCGGGGCGGGAGAAGGGTATTGCCAGGGGAGAAGGGGGGCTGGTCAGGTCCGGAAGACGAGGTGCAGGAGCAGGCCGATGCCGACGAGCCAGACGCCGACCGTCATCGCGCGGAAGCGGCTGGACTGGGCCCGGGCGAGCCCTTCCATGCTGTCGACGGAGAGCCCCATGCCGCTTTCGATCGAGTCCTCGAGGTGGCCGATGATCCGCTCCCCGCGGGCCAGGATGTCGGGCAGCGCCAGGGAGGTGCGCAGCAGGCCGAGCAGGTCAGCGCCCGTGTCCTGCAGCTTGCCGAGCGGCCCGAGGTTCTGCTCGATCCAGCCGCGCACCACGGGCTCGGAGGTCGCCCAGAGATCAAGGCGCGGATCGAGCGAGCGGGCGACGCCCTCGACGACGACCATCGTCTTCTGCAGCATCACGAGCTCGAGGCGCGTGTGCATGTCGAACAGGGCGGTGATCTCGAACAGCAGCGTCAGGAGCTTGGCCATCGAGATCTGGTCGGCGGTGCGCGAGTGGATCGGCTCGCCGATCGCGCGGATCGCCTGGGCGAAATCCTCGACGCGGTGGATGCGCGGCACGTAGCCCGCCTCGAAATGCACCTCGGCGACGCGGCGGTAGTCGCGCACGATGAACCCGTAGAGGATCTCGGCCAGGAACCGCCGCTCCTTGAGGCCGAGCCGGCCCATGATGCCGAAATCGACCGCGACCAGGCACCCGGCCGTGTCCACGAACAGGTTGCCCTGGTGCATGTCGGCGTGGAAGAAGCCATCGCGCACCGCATGGCGCAGGAAGGACTGGATGACGGTGCGCCCGAGCGCCGGCAGATCGAGGCCCCGCGCCGCGAGCCCGGCCATGTCCGAGAGCGAGGTGCCCTCGATCCACTCCATGGTCAGCACGTCCTTGGCCGTATAGGTCCAGTCGATGGCCGGCACGCGGAAATCGGGATCGGCGGCGGAATTCTCGCCGAACTCGCTCGCCGCCGCCGCCTCGATCCGGAAGTCCATCTCCATGGTGACGGAGCGCGCCAGGGTGTCGATCACCGCGACGGGTTT
>CAXUMV010000042.1:4687-6375 GCA_964252065.1 uncultured Lichenihabitans sp. | reverse complement strand
CAGGCCTCGGCGAGGCGGGCGGCGAAGTACATGTCCGACAGGTCGCGCCGGAACAGCCGCTCGACCCCGGGCCGCAGCACCTTGACCGCGACGTCCCGCTCCCCGGCGGCATCGCGGATGCGGGCCTTGTGCACCTGCGCGATCGAGGCCGCGGCGACGGGCGGCCCGAAGGCGAGGAACAGCCGGTCGACCGGGCTGCCGAGCGCCGCCTCGACGATGCCGACCGCGACCTCCTGCGGGAACGGCGCCACCCGGTCCTGCAGCGTCTCGAGCGCCTCGACCGCGGCCGTGCCCACGACGTCCGGCCGCGTCGCCAGGAACTGGCCAAGCTTGATGTAGGACGGCCCGAGCCGCACGATGGCGACCGCGAGGCGCGACACCCCGACCCCCACGCGCGGGCGGGCGATCAGCCGGGCGAAGGCGAGCGGCAGGCGGGCCTCGAGGGGCACGAAGCGCGGATCGATGCCGGAGAAGACGCCTTCCCGCGCCAGCACGAAGGCTGCCCGCGCAAGGCGGATCAGATGCCCGATGGCGGCGAACATCGGCCCGTCAGAGCTTCCAGGCCGAGTGGATGGCCACGACCCCGCCCGACAGCCGCGTCGCGGTCACCCGGCCGAACCCCGCCTCGGCGATCATGCCCCCAAAAGCCTCGGGCTCGGGGAAGCGGCGGATCGATTCCACGAGGTAGCGGTAGGGTTCGGCATCGCCCGCGACCAGCCGCCCCATGCGCGGGATCGCGTGGAACGAGAAGGCGTCGTAGACGCGGTCGAGGCCCGGGATGTCGACGGCGGAGAACTCGAGGCAGAGGAAATGACCGCCGCGCTTCAGCACCCGGTGCGCCTCGGCGAGCGCGAGGGGAATGCGCGGCACGTTGCGGATGCCGAAGGCGATCGTATAGGCGTCGAAGCTCCCCTCCGGCAGGGGGAGCGCCTCGGCATTGCCCTCGAGGAAGCGGAGCCTGCCGGGAACCTTGCGCTTGGCGGCCCGCTCCTCCCCGACCGCCAGCATGGCCGGGTTGATGTCGAGCACGGTCACCTCGGTCTGCGGGCCGCCCGCGGCCGCGACCCGGAACGCGATGTCCCCCGTGCCGCCCGCGACGTCGAGATGGCGGAAGGGCCGGGTCTTCGAGGGCTTCACCTGCGCGGCGAAGACCTGCTTCCAGGCCCGGTGCAGGCCGCCCGACATGAGGTCGTTCATGACGTCGTAGCGGCGTGCCACCGTGTCGAACACCGTGTCGACGAGCTTCTGCTTCTCGCCCAGCGCCACGTCCGTGAAGCCGAAATGCGTCGGGGCGTCGGCATCCGGAAGGCGAGCGGGCGGCACGAGGGTCATGGGGGGCGGGTCCTTGGCTGCGCCCCACCTCTAGCCGATCACGCGCCCCATGAGAAATCCGCCGCGGCGGGGCCGCGGTCCGCCATTGCGAAGGCGGCGCAAAAGCTCTAGCGCACGAAGGTCCGCCGGGAGGCCGTCCGTCGCCAGCCATGCAGTCCTTTGATTTCGTGATCGTGGGCTCCGGCTCGGCCGGTTCGGTGCTGGCGGAACGACTGTCGGCCAGCGGGCGCTTCTCGGTCCTGGTGCTGGAGGCCGGCGGCACCGACCGGCGCTTCTACGTCCAGATGCCGCTCGGCTACGGCAAGACCTTCTTCGATCCTGCGGTGAACTGGAACTACAAGCCCGAACCCGACCCC
>CAXUMV010000042.1:0-4677 GCA_964252065.1 uncultured Lichenihabitans sp. | reverse complement strand
CAACGGCAACGTGGACCACTGGCCGCGCGGCAAGCTGCTCGGCGGGTCGAGCTCGATCAACGCCATGGTGTGGATCCGCGGGGCGCGCGAGGATTTCGACGCCTGGGCCGAGGCCGGCAATCCCGGCTGGAGCTACCCGGACGTGCTGCCTGCCTTCCGGGCCATCGAGGACAACCAGGCCGGGGCCGACGCCTGGCGGGCGACCGGCGGACGCCTGCACGTGGCCGACTGCGCGGCCCTCGTCCACCCGCTGACCCGGCGCTATCTTGCGGCCGCCGGCCAAGCCGGGCTGCCCCACAACCCCGACTTCAACGGCGCCTCGCAGGAAGGGGTCGGGGTCTACCAGATCTCGGCCAAGAACGGCCGCCGCATGTCGGCCGCCCGCGCCTTCCTGCGGCCCGCCATGCGGCGGCGCAACGTCCGGGTCGAGGCGGGGGCGCTGGCGACCAAAATCCTGTTCGAGGGCCGCAGGGCCGTCGGGGTCGCCTATCTCAAGAAGGGACGGGCGATGAGCGTCCGGGCCGGGCGCGAGGTGATCCTGTGCGCCGGGGCGATCAACTCGCCCCAGCTTCTCCAGCTCTCCGGCATCGGCCCCGCGACCCTGCTCGGGGGGCTCGGCATCCCGGTGGTGCAGGCCAGCGAAGCCGTGGGCCGCAACCTGCAGGACCATGTCGGCATCAACTACACCTTCGAGGCCCGCCAGGCGACGCTCAACCAGATCCTGCGGCCCTGGTGGGGCAAGATGCTGGTCGGCTCGCGCTACGTCCTCACGCGCACCGGCCCCCTGTCGATGTCGATGAACCAGGGCGGCGGCTTCTTCCGGACCGACCCCGGCCGGGCGCGCCCCAACATGCAGCTCTACTTCCAGGCCTTCTCGACCGTCCTGCCGAAGGGCGGCGAGCGGCCGATCCTCAGCCCGGACCCCTGGCCGGGCTTCTCGATCGGCCTGTCCAACTGCCAGCCCTCCAGCCGCGGGGAGATCGCCATCCGCTCGGCCGATCCCCTGGTGCATCCCAGGATCACCGCCAACGCGCTGTCGACGGACGAGGACGTGGCCGAGATGCTGGCCGCGGTCAAATTCCTGCGCCGGATCGTATCGATGCCGGCCCTCGCCGAGATGACCAGGGCCGAGATCGTGCCCGGCCCCGCCATCACGGCGGACGCCGATCTCATCCACGACCTGAGGTCGCGCTCGGGCACCTGCTATCACCCGATCTCGACCTGCCGGATGGGGCCGGACCCCGCGCACGCCGTCGTCAACCCGCGCCTGGCCGTGCATGGCCTCGAGGGCCTCAGGGTCATCGACGCCTCGGTCTTCCCCCGGAACATCAACGGCAACATCAACGCCGCCTCGATCATGGTGGGATGGAAGGGGGCCGCCATGGTGCTGGAGGACCACGCGTGAAAGTCACCGACGTCAGGACCTTCGTGGTCGGCAACCCGCCCCCGGGGCTGGGCGGCCGCTACTTCATCTTCGTCAAGCTCACGACGGACGGCGGGGTGGTGGGCTACGGGGAGGCCTACAACGCGACCTTCTCGGCCCACGTCACGGCCCGGATGATCGAGGACATGGCCGAGCGCTACCTCGTCGGCCGCGACCCGCACGACATCGAGACCCTGTTCCGCCGCTGCTACTCCTCCGGCTTCACCCAGCGCCCGGACGTGTCGGGCATGGGCTGCTTCTCGGCGCTGGAGATGGCCTGCTGGGACATCGTGGGCAAGGAGGCCGGCAAGCCGGTCTACAAGCTGCTCGGCGGGCAGGTGCACGAGGCCCTGCGGAGCTACACCTACCTCTACCCGCAGACCGGGACCGTCCACAGCGACCTCGTCACCGGCCGCACGGTCTACAACGACCCCGAGCTCGCCGCGGCCGCGGCCAGCCTCACCGTCGGCCAGGGCTTCACGGCCGTGAAGCTCGACCCGGCCGGCCCCTACACGGCCTTCGACGGCCACCAGCCGCGGCTCGAGGACATCGACCGGTCGGTCCGCATGCTGAAGGCGATCCGCGAGGCGGTGGGCACGAAGGCCGACATCCTGTTCGGCACCCACGGGCAGTTCACGGCCTCCGGCGCGCTGCGCATGGCCCGCGCCATCGAGCCCTACGATCCCCTGTGGTTCGAGGAGCCGGTGCCCCCCGACATGCCGGAGGTGATGGCTGAGGTGGCGCGCGGCACCTCCATCCCGATCGCGACCGGGGAGCGGCTGACCACCAAATTCGAGTTCGCCCGAGTGATCGAGAACCGCGCCGCCGGCATCCTGCAGCCCGATCTCGGCCGCTGCGGGGGGATCCTGGAAGCCAAGAAGATCGCCGCGATGGCCGAGGCCTACCACATCCAGATCGCGCCGCACTGCTACTGCGGGCCGATCGTGGCCGCCGCCAACATCCAGCTCGCCGCTACGCTGCCGAATTTCCTCATCCTCGAGTCGATGCAGCGGTGGGAGGGCTTCCACGCCGAACTGCTGAAGACGAAGATCGAATGGCAGGACGGCAACGTGATCCCGTCCAGGGAGCCGGGACTCGGGGTCGAGCTCGACGAGGCGGTCTGCGAGGCCCACCCCTGGACCGGCCGCGAGCTGCACCTCGAGATGGTCCAGACGCCGCTCGGGCGATGACGGCGTGGTCACGACGGGCCGCTCTTCGCAGAACCGTTCGGATTTGCTCCTTCGCCCCGCGGGCGGGAGAAGGGCCTCATCGGCGAGTGACGCGACGGGCAATCAGATGAGCCTCGCACTGACCCAGGCCGTCGCGCATACGCTCGCAGCGCTCGAAGGCGATTTGCGCTCGGGCCTCCGTTCCTCCGCCCTCGAGGATTTTGAAACTCTTGCCGCATCCGTTTCGCCGCGCGAGGAAGCGAGCACCGACATGCTCGACCTCGTCCGATCCGCCTTCGGCGCCGGCTATCCCCTCGCGGCCATCGTGGCCTTGCGCGAAGCGGCGCAGCGGGCGCCCGAGGCGGGCGACGCCCACTTCCTGCTCTGTGCCCTGCTCCTGAGACAGGGCGATCCCGGCGCCGGGACCCTGCTGCAGGCGTGCCTCGCGCGCTTCCCCGCGCCCTCGGCGGGCTGGGTCGAGATCGGCGACGTGCTCCTGGAGAAGGGCCAGAAGGCGGCGGCCCTGATCTGCCTCGGCCGCGGCGTGCCAGAGGCCGGGCTGTCCCTCCGCCGCGGACTGCTGGCGCGCGAGCTCGGGCGGCTCGCGGAGGCGCGCGACGCCTTCGCGGACGCGAGCCGACGCGACCCGGCCTCCGCGCGCGCCCTCTTTCTCCTGGGCACGGCCGCCCAGGATCTCCGCGACTACCCCGCCGCGGCGGCGGCCTATCGGGCGGTGCTCCGCCTCGACCCCGACCGGGCGGAGGCCGCCGTCAATCTCGGAACCGTCCTGCAGGAGACCGGCGACCTCGCAGGCGCCAAGGCCGCCTACGCGCGCGCCGTCCGGAGCCGGCCGGAGAGTTTTGCCCGCGTCGCCCAGGCGCTGCCCTCCGCCCCAAGAGGCGAGCTATGGCTCGATCTCGGGGCCCTCCGCCGCAGCCTCGCCGGGTGAGGCGGGCCGCCGGACCCTGAACGACTTGCGGTAGACCCCCGGGCCGCTCAGCAGCGCATGGGCGGTCGCGGCATAGGCCGCCTGCCCGGCGGCATCGAGCGGTTCGCAATGGAGGTCGAGCGGGTCGCGCCGGACCGGGAAGCATTGCGCGATCGGCAACCCCCGCGGCAGCACCCCCTCGAAGTCCGGCGCGGTCCAGACCGCCGGGAACAGGATGCCGACATCGGTGAACCGGTCGGCGTCGACCAGCCCGGTGATCGCACGGAACGGCAGGTCGTCGCGGTTGACCGGGTGGGTCGCAAACAGCGACCAGCCCTCCTCGAGCGCGATGGTCCAGAAGCAGTTGAACTTGACGATGGCGCTCGTGTCGCGGTGAAGCGGCGAGCCCGCGACCTGCGCGGGGGCGAAGAAGGAGACCGGCGAGCGGGGATGCGCCTCGATCGACAGCGGCGGGAGGTCCCAGTCCCACGACAGCCGGCCGCCGGACACCGCGACGTCGCACGGCAGGGGGATCGTGAAGCCATGGCTCATCGCATCCACGAAGGGCGGGCACTGCTTGGCGGTGCGCACCTCGGCGCCGTGCGTCTCGGAGAAGCTGCGGGCCGGCATCCGGCGCAGCCAGTCCGGCAGGCGGGCGCGGGCCGGCGCCGGGCGCTCGAGCCGGTCGATCAGGGCGGGGTCGCAACGGAAGGTGACGCGCATGAGACCGCCGGGGCTGCGGAGCGTGTCAGGGGCGATACACGGTCCTTGCGACGGCGTCCCGCCATCCCTTCAGCTTGGCGGCCCGCTCCGTGGCGCTCATCGCCGGCGTGAAGCGGCGCTCCTGGCGCCAGGAGGCCGCAAAAGCCGCGAGGTCGGGGTAGAGGCCCGCCTGCAGGCCCGCGAGATAGCCCGCGCCCAGGGCCGTGGTCTCGACCACCGCCGGGCGGTCCACCGGGGCGTCGATGATGTCGGCGACGCACTGCATGGTCCAGTCGCTGGCGCTCATGCCGCCGTCGGCGCGGATCACCGCCTCGCCCTCCTGCCGGTCCCCGAGGTCGGCCTGCATGGCCTCGATGAGGTCGCAGGTCTGGTAGGCGACGCTTTCGAGGGCGGCGCGGGCGATCTCGCGCCGCGTCGTTCCCCGCGTGATGCCG
>CAXUMV010000041.1:11338-15232 GCA_964252065.1 uncultured Lichenihabitans sp. | reverse complement strand
CCCGTCTACGGCGACAACGGCTCCGGCATGCACGTCCACCAGTCGATCTGGAAGGACGGCAAGCCGGTCTTCGCCGGCGACCAGTATGCGGAGCTGTCGGAGACCTGCCTGTTCTACATCGGAGGCATCATCAAGCACGCAAAAGCGCTGAACGCCTTCACCAATCCCTCGACCAACTCCTACAAGCGGCTAGTCCCGGGCTTCGAGGCGCCGGTGCTGCTCGCCTACTCGGCCCGCAACCGCTCGGCGTCCTGCCGCATCCCCTACACGGCGAACCCCAAGGCCAAGCGCGTCGAGGTCCGCTTCCCGGACCCGACCGCGAACCCCTATCTCGCCTTCTCGGCCATGCTGATGGCGGGGCTCGACGGCATCGCGAACAAGCTCCATCCGGGCGAGGCGATGGACAAGGACCTCTACGATCTGCCCCCCGAGGAGCTGAAGCGCATCCCGACCGTCTGCCGGTCCCTGCGCGAGGCGCTCGAAAACCTCGATGCCGACCGCGCCTTTCTCACCGCCGGGGACGTGTTCCCCAACGAGTTCATCGACAGCTGGATCGAGCTCAAGATGGCCGAGGTCGTGCGCTTCGAGATGACCCCGCACCCGGTCGAGTTCGATATGTACTACTCGGTGTGAACGCCGTGGCGCCGGGCCCGGGAGGGCGCGGCCGGGCCGGCCTGCCCCGCGCGCGAGCCGCCAGGATGTCCGCCATGGCGGCGCTGCTTCTGCTGGCCCCGACCCCCGCGCCGGCCGAACCGCATGTGTTGGGCGGCGAGGAGACCGTCGAGCAGGCGCTCTGCCGGCTGATCGAGACCGCGGCCGAGCGGCGGCACCTGCCGGCCGGCTTTCTGACGCAGCTGATCTGGCAGGAAAGCAGCTTCCGGCCGCATGTGGTCAGCCCCGCCGGTGCGCAGGGCATCGCCCAGTTCATGCCCGGGACGGCGCGCGAGCGCGGGCTGGCCGATCCCTTCGACCCCGAGCAGGCGGTGCCCGCCTCGGCAGCGCTGCTCGGTGATCTCCGCGACCGGTTCGGCAATCTCGGCCTTGCGGCCGCGGCCTACAACGGCGGCCCTGCCCGGGTCGCCGCCTGGCTCGCGGGGACCGGCAGCCTGCCCTTCGAGACCCAGAATTACGTGCTGTCGATCACCGGCCGTTCGGCCGAGGACTGGATGGCCGACGTCCAGACGCAACGGCAGGCGCCGCCCGCCGACACCCAGACCTGCGCCGCCCGCGTCACGGCGCTCCGCCTGGCGACGCCGGCCCGCGAGGTCGCCCAGGCGCCCTTCGCGCCCTGGGGCGTGCAGCTTGCGGCGAACTTCTCCAAGGCGCGGGCGCTCGCGACCTTCGGGCGCGCGGGCCGGCTCTATGCAGCCATCGTGGGGGACACCCGGCCGATGATCATCGGCACCCGGCTGCGCAGCCGCGGCAGCCGGGCCTTCTACCGCGTCCGCGTCCCGGCCCCCTCGCGGGTCGCGGCCGATACGCTATGCAGCCGCATCCGCGCGATTCGCGGCGCCTGCCTCGTGCTGCGGAGTTGAGAGGGCCGACGACCGTCCATTGAGGGTCCGGCAACCATCCCCCGAGGCGAACCGCGCCGGGGCAGCCGCCCGGCTTGCCTGGGGGGGCGATTTGCGGCATGCACCCGCCTCGGAGGCGAGCCGTCCCCGGCGTCGGCGCGGCTCCTGCTTCCTTTTGATCGGTGCCATGGCCCCTCAAGCACCCTTGCGCGTCGGCATCGCCGGCCTCGGCACCGTCGGCGCGGCGGTGGTGCGCCGGCTCGAGCTGCTGCGCGATGCCGCTGCGCTGCGCACCGGCCGGCCGGTCGTGGTGACCGCCGTGTCGGCCCGCTCGCGCGGCAAGGCCCGCGACGTCGCGCTCGACGGTTTCACCTGGATCGACGACCCGGCCCTCATGGCTGCCTCGCCCGAGGTGGACGTCGTGGTCGAGCTGATCGGCGGGCAGGAGGGAGCCGCCAGGGCCACCGTCGAGGCCGCGCTGGCGGCCGGCAAGTCCGTCGTCACCGCCAACAAGGCCCTGCTGGCCCATCACGGCCTCGCCCTGGCGCAGGCCGCGGAGAAGGCCGGAGCCGCGCTGTCCTTCGAGGCCGCGGTCGCGGGCGGCATCCCGATCATCAAGACGCTCCGCGAGGGTCTGGCCGGCAACCGCATCGAGCGGGTCGAGGGAATCCTCAATGGCACCTGCAACTACATCCTGACCCGCATGGAGGCGGAGGGGCTCGACTTTGCGGCCTGCCTCGCCGAGGCGCAGCGCCTCGGCTACGCGGAAGCCGATCCGAGCTTCGACGTCGACGGCTTCGACACCGCCCACAAGCTCGCGATCCTCGCCAGCCTCGCGTTCGGGGTGGCGCCCGATCCGGCGCAGCTGCACGTCGAGGGCATCCGGTCGATCGCGCCGGCCGACCTCAGGGCGGCGGACGAGCTCGGCTATCGCATCAAGCTGCTCGGCGTCGCCCAGCGGGTGGGAACCCGCATCGATGGCCGCGTCAACCCGACCATGGTGCCCAAGAGCTCGGCTCTGGCGCAGGTCGGGGGCGTCACCAACGCCGTCACCATGTTTGCCGATGCGGTCGGCGAACTCACGCTGATCGGGCCGGGCGCGGGGGGCGAGGCGACCGCCTCGGCCGTGGTGGCCGACATCGTCGACATCGCGCGCGGGGCGGTGTCGCTGCCCTTCGGCATGCCGGCCGCCGCGCTCGAGCCGGCCGCGATGGTGCCGCCCCGCGAGCAGACCAACGGCTTCTATCTCCGCCTCTCGGTGCGCGACCGCCCCGGCGCGGTCGCCTCGATCGCGGCCCGCATGGCCCGGGAGGGGATCTCCTTCGAAAGCATCGTGCAGCGCCATCCGCCCACCACCCGGCCGGGGCAGGCCGCCGATGCGGTCCCGGTCGTGCTCGTGACATACGAGACCGTCACGGCTCATCTTTACGCGGCGCTCGAGGCGGTCGTTGCCGACGACACCATCGTGGGGACGCCGCAGGTCATCTGCATCGATCGGCGCTGATTCAATCGGTTTCGAGGGGCACATTGCCGTGACAGATCTCGTTATCCAGCAAAAGGACATCATCGAGCGGATCCTGACGCTCGAGCTGGTCCGCGTCACCGAGCGGGCCGCCGTCTCCGCCGCGCGCCTGCGCGGGCGCGGCGACGAAAAGGCGGCCGACCAGGCGGCGGTCGACGCCATGCGGCGCGAGCTGAACCGCCTGCCGATCGACGGCACCATCGTGATCGGCGAGGGCGAGCGCGACGAAGCCCCGATGCTGTTCATCGGCGAACGGGTCGGCACCCGCACCGGCCCGAAGGTCGACATCGCGGTCGACCCGCTCGAGGGCACGACGCTCTGTGCCAAGGACATGCCGGGCTCGATCGCCGTGATGGCCATGGCGCAGGCGGGCGCCCTCCTGAACGCGCCCGACGTCTACATGGAGAAGATCGCGATCGGCCCGGGCTATCCCCGCGGCATCGTCGACCTCGACATGAGCCCCGAGGAGAACATCCGGGCGCTCGCCAAGGCCAAGGGTGTCGCCCCCAACGCGATCACCGTGTGCGTGCTCGACCGGCCGCGCCACGAGGAGCTGATCGCGGGCTGCCGGCGGGCCGGCGCCGCGTTGCGCCTGCTGACCGACGGCGACGTCGCCGGCATCATCCTGACCGCGCAGCCCATGGTGACGGGCGTCGACCTCTATATCGGGACGGGCGGGGCGCCCGAGGGCGTGCTGGCCGCGGGCGCGCTGCGTTGCGTCGGCGGCCAGATGCAGGGGCGGCTGATCCTCGACACCGAGGCCAAGCGCGAGCGCGCCAAGCAGATGGGCGTCGCGGATCCCACCCGCAAATACGACATGAAGGAGCTCGCCTCCGGCGACGTCGTGGTGGCCTGCAC
>CAXUMV010000041.1:1749-11328 GCA_964252065.1 uncultured Lichenihabitans sp. | reverse complement strand
TCCTGACCGGCGTGCAGTTCCGCCGCGACGTGATCGAGACCGAAACCCTCATCTATCGTTCGGTGACCGGCACGGTGCGGCGCATCCGGGCCGAGCACCGGGAACTCGGCAAGTTCAGGCTCGACTGAGCTTGCGGGCGGCGCTGCCGTCCCGGCTCAGCGGAACGCCGTGCCCGAGCCGAACAGCAGGTAGAGCACGAGCAGGATGCCGATGATCCCCACGATGCCGATGCCGCCGTTGCCGTAGTAGCCGCCGCGGTAGCCGTAGTAGCCGCCGCCGCCGAAGAGCAGGATGATGACGAGGATGATGAGAAGAAGGGACATGGCGCGCTCCTGAACGCGAGATGGCGACGGACGCTTTGCGGCTAAGGTCAAGCCGTCGGGGAGCTAATGCCGCAGGCCGCCCAAGAGTTCAGGCTCGGTTGTGACTTTGTGGATTTTTTGTGGTGATTGCGCGACGGTCCGCTCCTCGCCGACCGCGGCCGGACCTCAGGCGGTCAGCATCTGCTCCGTACGGCTGCGAACGCTTTCGAGGATCGAATGGCCGGCGCTGCCGATCCCGAAGGAGGCGATCACCTTGTCCTGGAACAGGGAGGTGAGGCACTCGGCTTCCGCGGCCGCCTTCTGCGACTGGTCCACGACCGCCTGGGTGAGGGCGAGCTCGTGCTCGGCGGCTTCGGCCCGCTGCCGCATCGCCGAGAGCGCCCGATCGGCGCCCGTGATCTGCCCCTTCAGCGTGGTCGCGACCTCCTGCCACTCGCGCGCGACGTCCTGCGCGGCCTCGACGTCGAGGCGCGCCTGCTCCTTGGTGGCGGCGATCCCCTCCTCCAGCGTCTGGCACCGGTTCATCAGGGCGGCGAGCGCGGCGGCGACTTCGCCGAGCAGGTCGAGGGCGGTATCGGACTTCACCCGGGGGCTCGGCGCCGGCGGGCTGGGGGCGACAGGCGCCGGGATGGCGCTGATCCGCCGGGCGAGGTGCCGCAAGTCGATCGGCGCGCGCGCAACGGGCGGAGAGGGATGGTCGACCGCGATCAGCGCAAGCGGACGGTCGAGTTTCTGAGCCAAGGTCAAGACAGTGTTCCATGCCTTCGTGTGCCGCCCCCACTAGACCGGGCAGTGGTTAAGGCAGGGTTAAGCGCCTTCCCGCTTTGGCACAGCCCGCGGGCCCGGCGTGTACACGGCCGCGCTTTTCACCTATTAACGCCGCGTTAACCATTGGCCCGCGGATGCGTCCCGGCAGCCCGGGCCCCACAGGACGTCCCATGCTGAGAAGCCTTCGCCTGATGACCGTCGCTCTCGGCTGCCTGGCCGGGCCGGCCTGGGCCGAGGGGACGGCGCCGGACCCTGAGGGCCTGCCGTGCAACGCCCTGTGCCGTCGCTGGATGGGCTTCGGCGCCGAGGAGACCGCTCCCGCGCCGCCGCCCGTCGCGGCCGAACGGCAGACCGTGACGGCGCCCGCGGCTGTCGTCGCATCCCCGTTGCCGGCGCCCGCCCCGATCGTGGCGCGACGTCCCCCGCCGACGCCGGTGCTGCGTCCGGCCGCCGTGGTGCCGAAGCCGGCCAAGCCCCGTCGCGAGCCGAAGACGGTCGAAGCGCGTCGTGCGCCGCCGCCTGCCTCTGCTGCCGACGAGCCCCGGGTGCCCGTCGTGGCGGCGCGCCGGCCTACCCCGGGGGTGACCGTCGCGAGGATGGAGCCGGGCCTCGTGCCGCCGCGTGCGATGCCGGCTGTTCAGGCGGCGGCGCCGGCCCTGGAGGCCGCGGTCGCGCCGTTCATCGCGCTTGCGGCCCGCACGCCGGCGCTTGCGGCCCCGGTGATCGACGTCGTGCTGCCGCCGCTCGAGCAGCCGCCCCCGCCCGTGATCGTGGCGCCGGCACGCGCGGACGCCTTGCCGCCGGCCTTCGACGTGATCGCGGCCCTGATGCTGACGGCCCCGCCTCGCCGCTGAACGGCCGGAGCCGCGGCACGCGGCATGGCAGGGGATATCGACCGCCAAGGGCTGGCGCCGCTAGTGCCTCGCGGGGTCGAATCATGCCAACTGCCGTCGGTGTCTCCGAGGATCGAGGCTTGTCCGACCGCAAAGCGCGAACACGCGAGGAGTGCTGGCGATGGCCCTAGCTGACGTGGCCGCGCCCACGACGTCGCCGGCCAACCCCACGCCGCTCGCGTTCGCGATGATCGCCGCCGCGGCCGCCGCGGCCGTGCTGCTGCCCCTCGCCGTCGCGATCCCCGCCACCATCGTGCTGGGGACGCTGGGGCTGGCGGTGCTCCAGCGCCGGGCGATGGGTCGCTGGCCGACCGCGCCGGAGGCCTCGCTCGACGCCCTGCTGCTCGCCGTCCTCGCCCTGGCGCGCGACGATGCATTGCGCGTCTGGCAGATCCCCGACGCCTTCGGCCAGGTGCTCCGGCTGACCGGGGTCGGGGAGGCCCTGATGGTTGTCTTCTTCGGCCTGTCGGCGGCGGCGCTGCTGCTGCGGGCCCGCCGCCACATCCTGCTGCCAGAGGTGCTGGGCATCGTGCTCGTGCCGATCCTCTTCAACCTGCTGCTGCTGGTGGGCAGCGACGTGCTGATGAACCGGCTCGGCTTCTGGATGACGGGCGAGGCGGCGGTCGACGACCGCTGGCGCGGCGTTCTGGGCCGCACCACGGTGCTGATCGTCTTCGTCGAGGCGCTGATCATCGCGCTGCGCGGGCTCGTGGCCCACCGCCTGCCGCGCGACCGCCGCATGCACGTGCTGCTGATCGGCAGCGCGGTCCATGCGGCCCTGACGCCCGTGATCGCCGACATCACCCAGCACACGGCGGCGCTCGGGGGAGCCGTCCAGTTCGTGCTCGGGATCGCGACCGCGGCCGTGGCCCAGTCCGGGCTGTGGGCGCTCACCTTCGTGGTCACGGGCCTCGCGATCGATGCGCTCCGGAACCGTCCGCCGACCTACACCGTGGCCTACCGGCACTGGATCGGGGGGCTCACCAAGGGCGCCATCTACGGCGGGGTCTTCATGGCGCTGGTGCTGGCCGCCGGCGACGTCCTGGCGATCGGGCCGGTGCTGGCCGCGATCAGGGCAGCGCCATGGCTGGCCGGCCTCGTCGGAGGCGCCCCCCTGTTTCCCCTGGCCGCGACGGTGGTCGCGAGCGCCGACGGGACGGCCCCCTTCTTTGGCCGCCTGCGGGCCGCCTATGCCGAGCCGCGCGGCTACGGCCGCGGCGCCGTGGTGGGGCTCGGGACCGCGCTCGCGCTCACCTTCGGGCTACCCGACCGCGGGAGCGGGACGCGCTTCCTCCTCATGTTCGCCGTGGGGGCGCTCGCCTACGGCGGGGTGGATTTCTGCGCCGACCGCATCGAGCAGCGGCGGGGCACCCGCTCGGTCGGGGAAGGATGGCGGGTCTATGCGCTGGGCGTGCTGCTCGGCGGCCTCGTGGGCGGGGCGCTCGGCTGGTACTTCGATGCCGCGCAGCTCGCCGTCGTTGCCACAAAATTCTGGTCCTACGTCGCGCTCGCGGCCGACAAGCCCACCGACTTCACGGTCTACCCGCTGTTCAACAAGTGGGGCGCGATCAGCCTCGGCCAGAGCGGCGGCGGGGTGCGGCTGTTCTACAACGAATCGCTGTCGGGGGTGATCAACTGGGGCATCGCGGCCCCGCTGTTCAGCATCAACTACTTCGTCCTCGCGGCCCTGCTCGACCGCAGCCTGTCGCCCCTCAAGCAGCTGATCAGCCCGCGCGGCTTCGAAAGCCTCGTCGAGCAGACCGTCCGGGTGCTGCGCTGGGGCCTGTGGATGGCGCCGGTCATCAACTCCTTCCTGCGGCAGTCGCCCGATCCCTCCTGGTACAACCAGGACGGCCTCGTGCGTACGGTGGCCGCGACGGGCGCCCAGCTGTCGCTGCCCACGGACGGGTTCCGCCACTGGAGCCTTGCGATCTTCACGGGCCTCCTGGCCTACGACTGGCTGCGGGTCGTGATCTGGTTCGACCACATGGGGCTGCGGGTCGCGACCCTGGTCAACCTCACCTTCCTGGGCGGCGACCGGGCCGACGAGGCCTCTGCCCGCTTCATCGGCCATGCGGCGCGCACGCGGATCATCCCAGTCGGTATCCGGCGCTTTGCCACCTGGGCGCCGCTGCTCATCCCCTTCTACATCCCGCATGGTCCCGACTGGGACACGGCCTGGACGGGAGCCGAGCAGATCCGCGCCCAGACGCCGCCCGTCTCGGTGCCGGTCGACAGCATCGTCGCGGTCTATGGGGTGGCGGCCGTCGCCTTCTGCGTCCTTGTGCTGGCGGTCGGGGCGCGCTGGGACCGCCGCAAGCCGCCGGCCCGTGTCGAGACCAGCAGCCTCCCCGAGGGCCTCCTACACGCCCCGGCCCAGTTCAGCCTGACCAACGGGTTCGCGGCCAGCCTGCTCTACCCCGACGGCCGCGGCCATCTCACCATCGAGGGCGCGACCCGCGGGGGCCACGACGTCGACATCTCCAAGAAGATGGTCGATCCGCTGCAGCTGCGCGGGCCTTTCTTCTACATCCGCGATGCGGAGGCCGGGACGTGGAGCGCGGGCTTCGAGCCCATCCGCAGCGTGGGGCCGGACTATGCCGCGACGCAGCCGACGCAGGACTGCGCGGCGATCAGCCATACGACCGGCGGCATCCACAGCCATGCGGAGCTGCACCTCGCCGAGGAGGAGCCGCTCGAGTTCTGGACGCTCAAGCTGACCAACACCGAGAACCGGCCCCGCCGCCTCACGGTCGCGAGCTACCGCGAGCTCGGCGTCCACGAGCTCGGCGCCTATGCGCGCGATCCCGACTTCAACGCGCTGCATGTCGAGACCTGGTTCATCGGCCGGCTGCAGGGCCTGTTCATGCGCAACCGGCTGCTGCGCCGGCACGGCCGCATGTCGCCCGAGATCATGTTCCACGCCGTGCGGCTCGCGCCCGGCACGGCGCTCATCGGCTATGAGGACTCGCGCACCCGCTTCGTCGGCCAGGACGGCCTGCGCGATCCGCAGGGCCTGAACCCCGACCGGCCGCGGCACCCGGACGACGAGGGCTCGCTCTACACCTTCGACCCCGCGGCCAGCCTCAGCGTCGGCGTCGACATGCCCGCGAACGGGACGTGCGAACTGTTCTTCATCACCGGCTGGGGGCGCGACGAGGCCCATGCGGCCGAGATCGTGGCGCACCACATCGGGGCGCCCCGCCCCTCGCGGGAGGAGCTGGCCGCCCTCTGGGCGCGGGTCCGGGTCATCGAGCCCCTGCCCCCGCTACCTGCGGAGACCTGGCCCTTCGCCTTCAGCGCGGCCGGCAACGAGCTCGACCTTACCCATCTCACCCCGCGCCCCTGGGCGCACGTGCTCGCCAACGTCAACGGGTTCGGGACCGTGGTGTCGAACGAGGGCGAGATCCATTCCTTCAACGCTAACGCCCGCCAGAACGCCCTGACCCCGTTCCGCTTCGAGTCGGTCGCGACCTCGAACCCCGGCCAGCTCGTCTACGTGGTCGACCTCGAGACAGGCGCCACGGACACCGCGGGCTTCGTGCCGTTCCGCGACGCCTCCGTCCGCCACGACGTGCATTACGCGCTGGGCTCGGCCACCTTCGCCAAGACCCGGGGCGACATCGACCTGTCGCTTACCGTCTTCGTGCTGCCGGACGGCCCTGCGGACATGCGGATCCTGACCATCCGCAACCGCAGCGAGCGCGACCGGACGTTCCGCGTCGTCCCCTACTTTGATATGGCGCTGGCCGAGAGCGCCGAGGACAGCATCGGCAAGCTGCTCGCCGAGCGCGATGACGCCACCGAGGCGCTGCTGTTCTCCAATCCGACCAACGACTTCCAGAAGGGCTGGGCCTTCGTGACCACCAGCCTCACGGCCGCCGTGCCCGAGACGGTGCGGACGCGCTTCTTCGGAGGGGCGGGACGCGACCTCACCTCGCCCTTCATGGTCGACAAGGGCGTGCCGGAGAGCTCGCGCGAGGACGACGGGCGGCGGGTCGCGGCCCTGGCCGGCACGGTCGAGGTCGAGGCCGGCGGCGAGACCGACGTCGTCATCGTGCTGGGGCAGGCCGCGACGCGCGCGGAGGCCGTCACCATGGCGGCCGGCCTGCGCAACCCCGCGACCGCCCGCTCCTCGCTCGCCGCCACCCGCGCCTGGTGGGCGGAGCGGCTGAACGACATCGTGGTCGAGACGAACGATCCCGCCTTCGACCGGCTGGTCAACCACTGGCTGCCCTACCAGGTGCTCGCCGCGCATCTGTGGGGGCGCAACGGGCCGAACCAGCGCGGCGGCGCCTACGGGTTCCGCGACCAGCTGCAGAACGTGCTGCCCTTCATCGTCTCCGACCCGAACCTCACCCGCCGGCAGATCGTGTTCCACGCCGGCGCGCAGTTCCCCGAGGGCGACGTCTTCAAGTGGTGGCACGTGGCGCCCGACGGCCGCACCGGCCTCGGCCAGCGCACCCATGCCTCCGATCCCCACCTCTGGCTGCCCTATGTCCTCACCCGCTACATCGAGGCGACGGGCGACATGTCGGTGCTCGACGAGCAGGCCGCCTATCTCGAGGGACCGCCCGTCCCCGCAGGCGTCGTCGACCTCCTGATCGCGCCGCGGCTCTCGCGGGAGGTGGGCGATGTCTACGACCATTGCCGGCGCGCGATCGACTACACGCTCGCCCGGTTCGGCGCGCACGGCCTACCGCTGGTCGGCACGGGCGACTGGAACGACGGCATCGACGCCGCGGGCGTGAAGGGCGTCGGCGAGAGCCTCTGGCTGTCCTTCTTCCTGCACGACATCCTGCGCCGCTTCATCCCGCTGGTCCGGACCCGGGAGGGCGAGGCGGCCGCGGTCCGGATGAGCGAGCGGGCGTCCGCGCTGCGGACCGCCATCGACGGCGCCTGGAGAGGCGATCACTTCATCTTCGACTACACGGACGACGGCCGCATCCTCGACCATGCCAGCATCATGACGGGCGTGTGGCCGGCGCTGTCCGGCGCCGTCGAGCCGTCCCGCGCGCTCGTGGCGCTCGAGCACGCCCTCGAAGCCCTTGAGCGGCCGGACCGCATCCTCCTGCTCACCCCGGCTTTCGACGAGACCTCCGACCCCTACCCCGGCCGCATCGCCGACTACCCGCCCGGCGTGCGCGAGAACGGCGGCCAGTACTCCCATGGCGCCTCCTGGACGGTCGATGCGCTGATGGTTCTGGCCGATGCGGCGCGCGAGCGCGGCGACCTGCCCGAGGCCGCGCGGCTGAAGGCCCGCGCTTTTGCGGCCTGGCGCGCCATCTCGCCGCTCGGCAAGACCGAGGGCGAGGCGCTCGCGGTCTACGGCCTTGTGCCGACCCAGCAGCCTGCCGACATCTACGATGGTCCGGGTTATGTCGGGCGCGGGGGCTGGAGCTGGTACACCGGGGCGGCGTCCCGCATGCTGTCCGCCGCCTATGCCCTGATCGGCATCACGATGCGGGACGGCCATGTCCACGTGCCGGACGATCTGTTCGAGCCCCGCGGGGACCTGCAGATCCGGCATCTCTGCATCAAGGGCAAGCACCATCGCGCGCCGCCCGCACGCGAGGGCGACCCCCTTCAGACAGCGGCGCAATGACGGCACCCTTCCGCTTCATCCACACCGCCGACTGGCAGCTCGGCAAGCCGTTCGGCCAGTTCCCGGCCGAGACCGCCTTCGAGCTCCGCGCGCAGCGCCTGCGCACCGTGGCCGCCATCGGCGAGCTCGCGAGCCGCCACGCGGTGGATGCCGTGCTGGTCGCCGGGGACGCCTTCGACAGCAACGCAGTCGCCGACCGCACGCTGATGGACAGCATGGAGGCCGTGCGGAGCTATGCCGGCCCCTGGGTGTTCCTGCCCGGCAATCACGATGCCGCCCTCAGCCACAGCGCCTGGTCGCGGCTGCGCGCCTTCGGGGTCCCCGAGCAGGTCGTCATCGCCGACGAGCCCATCCCGCTGCACCTCTGGCAGGACCGCGCCGTGGTGCTGCCCGCCCCGCTCCGCCGCCGGCGCGAGCCCGCCGACCAGACCGGGTGGTTCGCCGATGCGCCCAGCCCCGACGGTGCGCTCCGCGTGGGGCTGGCCCATGGGAGCCTCGCCAACCGGCTGCCGGGGTCGGAAGCCGCCAACGAGATCGCCGAGGACCGGGCCAGCACGGCCGGTCTCGCCTACTTCGCCCTCGGCGACTGGCACGGGGCGGTCGAGATCGCCCCGCGCACCTACTACGCCGGAACGCCGGAGCCGGACCGGCACAAGGCCAACGACGCGGGCTCGGTCTATCTCGTCGAGCTCGAGGGGGTCGCGGCCCCGGCGCGGGTCACCCGGCTGCCGGTCGGCCGCTTCGCCTGGACTCGGCAGGAGATCGAGCTCGTCGATGGAACCTGCAGCCGCGTGCTCGAGGCCCTGCAGGCCCTGCCCGCCCCGCGCGACACCGTGCTGTCGCTGATCCTGTCGGGCAGCATCTCGCTCGCCGAGCGCCATCGGCTGGCGGAGTCCGTGGCCGCCTGGTCGCCGCGCCTGCATCACCTCGACCTCAACGATGCGGCGCTCGTCGACGAGCCGACCGCCGACGATCTCGACGCGATCGACACCGCGGGCTTCGTGCGCCTCGCGGTGGAGCGGCTGCGGGCCAAGGCCATGGACGCCGCCGACCCCGACAGCGACGCCGCCCGCGTCGCGCTGCGCATGATCTATCTCGACCACGTCGGCCAGGGCCGCTGAGCCCATGCAGATCCGGCGGCTCGAGGTGCGCAGCTTCCGCAAGCTCAAGCACGTGGTGGTGGACGGGCTCGGCCCGGGCCTCAACGTCGTGGTCGGCGACAACGAGGCCGGCAAGTCGACCCTGCTCGCGGCCCTGCGGGCCGTGATGTTCGAGCGCCACCGCGTCGGCGGCCGGGCGCTGCAGGCGATGCTGCCGCACGGCCACGAGGTGCGGCCCGAGGTGGTGCTCGACTTCAGCCTGAAAGGCGGCACGTGGCGGCTGCGCAAGGCCTTCAACCAGCGCCCGGAAGCCGAGCTGACGCTGCCCTCCGGGGAGACGGTCACCGGGGACGCGGTGGAGGACCGGCTCGGCGACCTGTTCGGGTTCCAGGCGCCCGGCTCGCGCGGCAGCAAGCCGGACGAGCACCAGGGCGTCTACGGCCTGCTCTGGGTCGACCAGGGGCTGGCGCACGGTCCCTTGAGCGCCGGCGCCGGCCAGAACAGCCTCGCGGCCGCTGTCGAGACCGAGGTCGGGCAGGTCGTGGGGGGCGAGCGCGGCCGGCAGCTCCTGGCGCTCGCGGCTGGCCGGCGCGAGACGTTCTGGGGCCGCAGCGACAAGCCGCGCGGGTCCTGGCGGGCCCTGCAGGAGGCGGTCGACGCGCTCGGGACCGAGCGCGAGGCGCTTCGCCAGAGGCTGGCCCAGCACGACGACAAGGTCGCCGCCTTGGCCGTCCGCGCCGAGACCCTGGCCCGCCACGCGCGGGAGGATCGGCTGAACCGGGCCATCCGGGACAGCGTCGCCGCCCAGGAGGCCGCCCACCGCATCGCCCAGCTGCAGTCGACCCTGGATGCGCTCCGCGCGGCCGCAGCCGGGGCGACCGCCGAACGGG
>CAXUMV010000041.1:0-1739 GCA_964252065.1 uncultured Lichenihabitans sp. | reverse complement strand
GGCGGCGGGCGCATCGTCAACATCAACGCGGTGGCCGGCAAGTACCCCCAGCCCAACGGCCTGCCGTCCTCGGTCAACCGGGCGGCCGCCATGGCCCTCGCGACGGGTCGGGCCGCCGACCGGGTCGGGGGAGCCCGCGCCGGCGTGCTGGCCGCGACCCGGACCGCGCGCGAGGCTGGCGAGGTGCGCAAGGCCGCGCGCCTTGCGCGCGAGGACGTCGACCGGCGTCTCGATGCCCTGGAGCGGCGTCTCTCTCGTGCGCAGCTCCGCAACGATCGCGACCGGGCGCAGCGGGCCCTTGCCGAAGCCGAGCGCATCGACGAGCGGCGCAGGGCGGCGGCGGACGCCCTCGCCGGCCTGACGATCACCAAGGCGGGCCTCGCCGAGCTCGACAAGCGCTGCGCGGCTCGCGACCAAGCCCTGTCCAGGCGCGATGCCGCGAGCGTGCAGATCCTGGTCGAGCCGACGACGGCCGACGCGATCACGGTCGACGGCGTGCCGCACGCCGCCGCGACCCCGCTGCTTCTGGCGCGCGATGCCGTGCTGGAGCTGCCCGGCTTCGGCCGCCTGAGGGTGCGTCCGGGCGGCGGGGCGGAGCCGCTCGTCCGCGCGCTGGAGGAGGCGGAAGCCGCCCTCGCTGCAGCCTTGCGGAAACTCGGTCAGCCCTCGCGTGAAGCGGCCGCCGAGGCGCTCGGGCGCAGAAGCGAGGCCGAGGCGGATCTCGCGCTGCAGGAGAAGCATCTCGCCCTGGTCGCGCCCGACGGCCTCGAGGCCCTGCGTCGCTTGGCGGACCGGATGGACCGGGAGGCGCTTGCCGACGACGAGGACGCCGGGCCCGCGGACGAGGATCGCGCCGCCCTGCGGCAGGCCCGGGCCGCGGCTCAGCTTACTGAAGCTGCGGCGGACGACGATCTGCGACGCGCGGAGGCGGCGCGGGAAACGGCAGCCCGGGAGGCGGCGATCCTCGAGGAACGCGCCGCCGCCGCGGAGCGCGACGCGGCCACGGCCGACCAGGCGCTGCGGCGCGCCCGCGAGAGCGTCGGCGACGAGCGGCTCGCGGGGGCTCTGGCGACCGGGGTGCGGCAGGCGGACCATGCGGCGGCAGCCGTGGCGGCGGCCGAAGCCGCGCTGGCCGTTGCCGATCCGGACGTCGCCATCCTCGAGCAGCGCCGCGCGGAACAGGCCGAGCAGGCGATCCGCCGCGACATCGAGCGGCTCGCGGCCGAGAAGCGGGAGCTCGAGATCGAGCTGCGGACGCTCGGCCGGGATGGGGTGGGCGAGCAACTGGCCGACATCGGCGGCAAGCTCGAGGCCGCCGAGGCCCGCCTCGCGCGGGAAACCCTGGAGGCGCGGGCCAGCCTGCTGCTTCACCGCACGTTGGAGGACGCCTCGCGCGAAACCAAGGACCGATGGCTCGGCCCCGTGCGCGAACGCGTCCGCCCCTATCTCCGGCTGATTCAGCCCGGCAGCGACATCGTGCTGAACGACAAGACCTTCGGCATCGAGCACCTGATGCGCGGCGGGGTGCCCGAGCCGTTCGAGACGCTGAGCGTGGGCGCGCGAGAACAGATTGCGGTGATCACGCGCCTGGCCCTGGCCGACATCCTGCGCGGGTCCGGCCAGCCCTCGACGATCATCCTGGACGACGCGCTCGTGAACACGGACGAGACGCGGCTTCGGGCCATGCACCTCGTTCTCCAGCGCGCGAGCGAGAACCTGCAGGTGCTGGTCCTCACCTG
>CAXUMV010000040.1:8347-15331 GCA_964252065.1 uncultured Lichenihabitans sp. | reverse complement strand
TCAGCTTCTGGTCGAGATGGACGGCTTCGACCCGAATGCCGGAGTCATCCTGATCGCCGCGACCAACCGCCCCGACGTGCTCGACCCCGCCCTGCTGCGTCCCGGCCGGTTCGACCGCCAGATCGTGGTGCCGAACCCGGACGTCATCGGGCGCGAGCGCATCCTGAAGGTCCACGTCCGCAAGGTGCCGCTCTCGCCGGACGTCGACCTCAAGACCGTGGCGCGCGGCACCCCGGGCTTCTCGGGCGCCGACCTCATGAACCTCGTCAATGAATCGGCGCTGATGGCGGCGCGGCGCAACAAGCGCGTGGTCACCATGGCCGAGTTCGAGGACGCCAAGGACAAGATCATGATGGGGGCCGAGCGGCGCACCCTGGTCATGACCGAGCAGGAGAAGCAGCTCACCGCCTACCACGAGGGCGGCCACGCGCTGGTGGCCTTGAGCGTGAACGCCACGGACCCGGTCCATAAGGCGACCATCATCCCGCGCGGCCGCGCGCTCGGCATGGTGATGCAGCTTCCCGAGCGCGACAAGCTCTCGATGAGCTACGAGCAGATGACGTCCCGGCTTGCGGTCCTGATGGGCGGCCGCGTCGCCGAGGAGCTGATCTTCGGCAAGGAGAAGGTGACCTCGGGCGCCCAGTCCGACATCGAGCAGGCGACCAAGCTTGCCCGCGCCATGGTGACCCGCTGGGGCTTCTCGGACGAACTCGGCACCGTGATGTACGGCGAGAACCAGGAGGAGGTGTTCCTCGGCTACTCCATGGGGCGACAGCAGAACATCTCCGAATCGACCTCCCAGAAGATCGATTCCGAGGTGCGCCGCCTGGTCGAGACGGGCCTTGCGGACGCGACGCACATCCTGACCACCAAGCGCGAGGACCTCGAGACGCTTGCCAAGGGGCTGCTCGAATACGAGACGCTGTCGGGCGACGAAATCATGGGGCTGCTGAAGGGCCGCCTACCGGTGCGCGAGACGCCGGACGATCCTGGTCCGCCGCGTCCCTCGCCCATCCCGAGCGTCGGCAAGGGCCGCCCGAAGTCGGGACCGGAGCCCGGGCTCGAGCCGCAGCCCCAGGTGTAGCGCGGGCCTCTCGCCGGGCGATCCGGCGATGGATGCCGAACGAAAAAAGCCCCGGCTCGTCGCCGGGGCTTTTGCGTTGGGCGGTCCCTCCGCCGCTACACCTTGCCGAGGCGCTCCTTGGCGGTCGACTTGGGCGCTGCAGGGGTCGGACGAGACGTCGTGAAGGCGTCCCATCCGCCGGCCGGCGGCACCACGTCGTTGGCCGCGGCCGCCGTCGCGGCGGGCTTGAAGTCGGCAGCAGCCTTCTTCGCCTCGGCCAGCGCGTCCGGATCGAGCCTCGCCTCGACGTCGTCGCGCTTCTTGCCCGAGTCGACGTCGCCCTGCGCGGCCGCGATCGCGAACCAGGTGTAGGCGCGGCGGAGGTTCTGCTCGACCCCCATGCCCCGCGCATAGAGGATGGCAAGGTTGTACTGGCTGTCCTTGACGCCCGCCTCGGCGGCCTTGGTGAACCAGCCGGACGCGGCCGCATAGTCGGGCTTGCCGGTCGCGCCTTCCGCCAGCATGACCGCGAGATTGTGCATGGCGCGCACGTTCCCCGCCTCTGCCGCCTTGCCGTACCAGAACACCGACTGCGCGGCGTCCCGCGGCAGGCCGAGCCCCTTCTCGTACACGGAGCCGAGCCGGTACGCCGCGGGCGCGAGCCCCTGCCGGGCCGCCTTGTCGAACCAGCTTGCCGCGATCGCGAGGTCGCGCGCGACGCCGCGGCCCTCGGCGTAGCGCGACCCGACCTCGTATTGGGCGGCCGCGGTGCCGGCTTCGGCCTCGGCCCGCAGCCCCGCCGGGATGCCGCCCGCCGCTGCCGCCTTGCCGGCGAGATCGGCGGCCTGCATTGCCGCGATGTTGGCCTTGGGGCCCATGGCCATGGTGGGAAGCGGCGCCTGGGCCGAAGCGTCGGCAGCCGCGGCGGTCTCCGCCCTGGCGGGAGCCGGGGGCGCCACGTCCGGTCCGGTGCCCGGCTGGCCGACAGCGGCCACGGGCTGATCGGAGGCGGGCGGCGCCGTGGCCGGGGCAGAACTCGCGGCCTGCTGCACGCCCGCATCGGCAGGACCCACCGCCGGCTCTGAGGTCGCCGCCTGCGGTGCGGCGCCGTCCGGCTTGGACGCGTCCGTCATCGCGGCGGCCGGCGGCGGCGAGGTCTCGCCATCGGCGGGCTGCGCCAGGGTGGTCTCCCGGCCCGTCATGCCGACCCGCACCGCCTGCACGGCGCCGGCGAGGATCGTGAGACTCGCCAGGGCGAGGATCAGGGGCCGCCGCTTGGAGGGCTTGCCGGCCTTGAACCACTTGGAGGAGGCAGGGGCGGCATCGACACGGACCCGCGAATCGGTTGCCTCGCTGATCCGCTGGCTCTGCTCGGCCGAGGCGGCCGCGCGCCGCGCGGCGGCGATGAACGTCGTGGGATCGGGACCATTGGCGGTCGCGGGCAGGCGCACGGACGGCTCGACCGGCCGCTCGAGGTCGAGCGGCTCGACCCTCGGGCCGGACGGCTGGCTCGCCACCGGTTCGGCACAGGGGCCGGCGCCCTCCTCGGCCGCATCGCCGTCCAGGGCGGCGAGCCGGTCGACGACCCGCTCGAGGCTGGTGTTGAGGGCGGCCAGGATGGCTTGGAGCTGCCGGTCGGCGTCGTCCCGCCTCGCCCGGAACTCGGCGAGATCGCGGCTGACCCGCCCGACGGCCGCGTCGGTCGCCGCAAGGCCGACCCGGGCGAGCTGCGCTTCGGCGATGTTGGCTTCGACCGTGTCCTTGATCGTGTCCTGCGCCACGGTGCGCGCCGTGGTCTCCGTCGCCTGGACGGCCGCCGACTGCATCTGCCCGATCTGCGCGAAGAGATCGCCCAGCGAGCGCTCCATGGCGACGATCGCCGTCAGCCCGGCATCGCTCTTGTCGAGCCGCTCGGCGAGCGTTCCGACCTGGGCCTTCAGCTCGACGAGGTGGTCTGGCTCGTCCCGGGGGCGCTCGGCCTGATCGAGCTTGGCCGCAAGGTCGTGCACGGCGCGTTCGAGGGCGCGCAGGTCGGGAGAGGCTGGAGCCGTCTGGCTGGCGCGCGGCACGAGGTCGCGGATCAGTCGCTCTATCGCCTCCATCTCGAGGCCTGGGGCGGCCCGCTGGGCGGACAGCCGCGCCGAGATCTCGCCGTAGACCTCCTCGATGCGGCGCGACAGGCGGTCGATGGCCTCGGCCGGCAGCGGCTGCGCGGTGATCTGCTCGAGCTTGGCGGCGATCGACTCCACCTGCCGGCCGAGCGCCTCGACCGCGGGGTCGGGGCGCATCTCCTCGAGCAGCGCGCGGATGTCCTCGACCGAGGCCTGCCGGCGGGCCGCGGCGGGCGGCCGCCGGGCGACGTCGCTCCCCACCGCATCGAGGCGCCTGGCGAGGCGCGCAATGTCGCCCTGCAGCGAACTGAAGACCGAAGGGACGAACGCCGCGGTGCCGGCGACGAGGTCGCCATGCAGCCCGTCGGCGAGGGCGTCCGGCTGCTCGAAGTGCTGCCGGAGGTCGGCGGCGGCGGCGCGCGGGGCACCGAAGCGGGCCGCGACGGCCGGCCGCGGCACCGCCGGGGCCATGCCTTCGGCAACCGCCTGGCGCTCCAGGAACGCCTGACGGTCCGCGATCTCGCCGATCGCCTTGTCGAGGCGCCAGGCGGGACTGATGGCCGTCTCGCCCATGAGGGTGTCGATCCGCGTCTCGCCTTCGGGCGCGGCGGCGGCCGGCGGCTCGGCGGCGGCGCCGTGGTCCGTGCGCCGCGGCGTCTTGTCGAGCGCCTTGAACAGCGCGTTCAGCTTGGTCTCGATCTCCTCGCGCTGGGCGGCGCGCCGCAAGGGCGTCCCGCCCGCGCGCGTGCCCGGCGATGAAGGCCGCGGAGCGGCGCCCCGCTCGGTCGGCATGGTCCAGGCGGCGGTGTCCTCATGCATCGTGAAGTCCTTGAACGACTGGCGCAGCAGTGCGACCGACGTCATGCCGTCTCTCCCGGTCTCGTCGCGAATCGGACGGTCTCGCCCAACAGGCTCGCCGGCACTGTCCTGCCCCACCCCTGCGCGAGGCTTGACCGGCTCCGGCCCGGCGACCCGATCGAGCCTCAGCTTGACCGCCTCGATCCGCTGGACGCCGTCGAGATCGGCGAGGCCGACGCCGAGCGCGGCCGCGTACTCGGTCATGACGCGGTCGAGCCACGGTCCGAGGGCGAGGCCCTCCCGGCCCGCTTCGCGCCGGGCCGCGAGGCGGATCGCGGGGTCTCCGCCGTCCAGGGAAAAAGCCGCCATCGTCATTCGTCACGCATCCAGCCGACGGCCCGGCTTCGAGGCCAAGCATGGCGAGCCGCCGCGCCCAACAGCTACGGCGTGCTCCCGTTTCGCGTTCAACTCTCGTCAACCCGGGTAAACGGAGTGTTAAGAGCACGCCCCCGGGTGCCCCGGTCCGGCACAGGCCGGGCGACCCAACGTAAGCTGTTTGGTTGCACAACTTTGGGTTGCAAATCGCCGCGAACATCTGCAGTCTCGGGCTCAAGCGGGGCGAGCCCGCTACGGCATCATGGGGCGAGACGATGGGTCTCCAGACGACGGACAGGACGCGAGGGCCCAAGGCGGAGCGGGCCGACGACTCACAGGCTTGGACCACGATCGGGGAGATCGCCCGGACGTTCGAGGTCAGCCTCAGGACGCTGCGCTTCTACGAGGATCGCGGGTTGCTGGTCCCGCGCCGGGAAGGCACCTCGCGCCTCTACGGCCCGAACGAGAAGGCGCGGCTGACCTCGATCCTGTCCCTCAAGCACCTCGGCTTCACGCTGACCGAGATCCGCGAGATCATGGCGGACGCCGACAAGCGGCCCGCAAGCGGCGGACCGCGCCTCAGGGCCGACCAGGTCAAGGCGCAGCTCGCCCATCTCGAGAAGCAGCGCCGCGACATCGACGGCGCCATCTCGGCGCTGCGCTCCGTGCAGGACACGCTCGTCTCCGCGGCCTGATCGATACGGACGGTCCGCGGAGGCACGACTCCCCTCCCGGGTCAGCCCCTTCTCCCGTGGGGCGGGAGAAGAGCACTACCCGGCCAGCGTCCGCCCCGTGGCGGAGGGGCGCGTTGCGGGTGGGGGACCGGCGAGCTAGGCTGATGCTCGTGCGGTTGCGCGCCATGCCCGCCGCCAGGAGCGGTGCCGCGCCGACCGGCGGCTCGGACGGACAGCTCATGCCTAGCTATAAAGCGCCGACGGAGGATGTGCTCTTCCTCCTTTACGACGTGTTCAAGGTCGACCGCAGCAACCGCGAGGCCATCTTCGCGGGTGTCGAGCGGAACACCGTCGAAGCCGTCCTGAGCGAGGCGGCGACGCTCTGCGAAGAGGTGCTGCAGCCCCTCAACGGTCCGGGCGACCAGGAGGGGTGCGTGAGGGCGCAGGACGGGTCGGTCCGCACGCCGGCCGGCTTCCGCGAGGCCTACCGCACCTATGCCGAGGGCGGCTGGCTGGGGGTGTCGGGCGATCCCGCCTTCGGCGGCCATGGCCTGCCCAACGCGATCGGCGCCGTGCTGAACGAGTTCTGCTCGAGCGCCAATATGGCGTTCACCATGTATCCGGGCCTGACCAAGAGCGCCATCTCGGCCCTGATCGCCCATGGCAGCGAGGCCCAGAAGGCCCTCTACGTGCCGCGCCTCATGTCCGGCGAATGGCTCGGCACCATGAACCTGACCGAGCCCCATTGCGGCACGGATCTCGGGCTGATCCGCACCCGGGCGCAGCCGCAGGACGACGGCTCCTACCGGCTCACGGGGCAGAAGATCTTCATCTCCGCCGGCGAGCACGACCTCACGGCCAACATCATTCATCTGGTGCTGGCCCGTATCGAGGGGGCGCCGGCCGGCACCAAGGGCATCTCGCTCTTCGTGGTGCCCAAGCGGATCGTCGGGGAGGACGGGAGCCTCGGCAACCGCAACGGGGTGAGCTGCGGGTCCATCGAGCGCAAGATGGGCATCCACGCCAACGCCACCTGCGTCATGAACTACGACGGGGCGACCGGGTGGCTGGTGGGCGAGCCCCACCGGGGCCTTCCGGCCATGTTCGTCATGATGAACGAGGCCCGCATCGGCGTCGCCAACCAGGGGCTCGCGCTGTCCGAGGTCGCCTACCAGAACGCCGCCACCTACGCCAAGGAGCGCATCCAGGGCCGAGCGCTGTCGGGCGCCAAGGCGGCCGAGCGGGCCGCCGACCCCATCCTGGTGCATCCCGACATCCGCCGCATGCTGCTGTCGATCCGGGCCTTCAACGAGGCCGCACGGGCGCTGCTGATGTCGGCGACGCTGTGGATCGACCGGGCCCGCCTGGCGGAGGACGCCGGGGACCGCCAGGCCGCCGACGACCGGCTCGGCCTTCTCACGCCGGTCATGAAAGGCGTGTTCACCGATCTCGGCTTCGACAACTGCGTCAAGGCCCAGCAGGTGCTCGGGGGGCATGGCTATGTGGTCGACTGGGGGCTGGAGCAGTTCGTCCGCGATGCCCGCATCGCCATGATCTACGAGGGCGCCAACGGCATCCAGGCGCTCGATCTCGTCGGGCGCAAGCTGCCCAAGGACGGCGGCCGGGCGTTCATGGCCTATCTGGCCGAGGTGGCCGCGGTGCTCGGCGAGGCCGAGGCCGATGACGAGACCAATCAGCTCGTGCCGCCGATGCGCGAGGCGCTCGACCGGCTGCAGCAGGCGGCCCTGTGGTTCATGCAGCACGCCATGCGGGCGCCGGACCAGGCGGGGGCGGGCTCGACCGACTTCATGCACCTGTTCGGCCTGGTGGCGCTCGGCCACATGTGGATCCTGATGGCGCAGGCCGCCGCGACCCGGATCCGCTCCGGCGAGGCCACCCCCCATGTCCGGAGCAAGCTCGACCTCGCCCGCGTCTTCGCCGAACGCATGCTGCCCGAGACGGC
>CAXUMV010000040.1:4706-8337 GCA_964252065.1 uncultured Lichenihabitans sp. | reverse complement strand
CGCGTTTCGAGGAGCTTGAACAGCTGATGGGCCTGCCCGAGACGGCGGCCCAGCTGGCCCGCATCAAGGCGGGCGCCGGCAGCCTGATGGCCATGCCGGCCGAAGCGTTCTAAGCTCGGGTCAAGGATCGGGGGAGAGCGGGCGCGTGGCGGATGGCACGGCACAGACAGGCGAGGCGACCGGCGGCTGCCAGTGCGGCGCCGTGCGCTATGCGGTCACAACACCGATCGCGGCGTGCGACCTCTGCCACTGCCGCATGTGCCAGAAGGCGAGCGGTGGGCCCTTCATGGTGTTCATCGCGGTCGCGACGGCCAGCGTCCGGTTCACGCGCGGCGCCCCCACGCTCTACGCCAGTTCCTCCTTCGCCCGGCGCGGCTTCTGCCGCGACTGCGGCACGCCGCTGACCTACCAGCGCCGGCCCGAACGCCTGTCCCTGTCGCACGGCTCGCTCGACGAGCCGGGCCTGATCGCCCCGACCGAGCGCCTGTCGAGCGAAACGGTCCTGCCCTGGAGCGAGCATGTAGGCGCGCTGCCGATCGGAAGCCTCGCCGGCTGGATCGCCGCTGAGGGGCTCGGGGCGGCCGTCAACAACCAGCAGCCCGACCACGACTGAAGGGTCAGACCGTCCCATGCCCGAGGCCTTCATCTACGATCACGTCCGCACGCCGCGCGGACGCGGCAAGCCGGACGGGGCGCTTCATGAGGTCTCGACGCTGGGGCTCGCCACGACCGTGCTGCGGGCGATCCGCGACCGGAGCGGGCTCGAGACGGCGGGCATCGACGACGTCGTGCTCGGCTGCGTCGATCCCGTCGGCGAAGCGGGCGGCGACATCGCGCGAGCCGCCGCCCTCAATGCCGACTACGGCATCCACGTGCCGGGCGTGCAGATCAACCGCTTCTGCGCCTCCGGGCTGGACGCCGTGAATTTCGGGGCTGCGCAGATCATGGCCGGGCAGCATGACCTCGTGGTGGGCGGCGGGGTCGAATCGATGAGCCGGGTCGGCATCGGCGCCTCGGGGGGCGCCTGGCCGGTCGACCCGGGCCTTGCGATCAAGAGCTACTTCATGCCCCAGGGCGTGTCGGCCGACCTGATCGCCACCAAATACGGCTTTTCCCGCGACGCCGTCGACGCCTATGCGGTCGAGAGCCAGAAGCGCGCCGCCCGGGCCTGGAGCGAGGGGCGCTTCGCCGGAGCCGTGGCGCCGGTCCGCGACCTCAACGGGCTCACCATCCTCGACAGCGACGAGCACATGCGGCCCGAGACCACCATGCAGTCGCTGGCGGCCCTGAAGCCCTCCTTCGCCGTGATGGGCGACCAGGGCGGCTTCGATGCGGTCGCGATCCAGGCGCATCCCGAGGTCGAGGCCGTCGCCCACGTCCACCATGCCGGCAACTCGTCGGGGATCGTCGACGGGGCGGCCGCCGTGCTGATCGGCTCGGCGGAGGCCGGGGCCGCCCGCGGGCTCAAGCCGCGCGCCCGGCTGCGGGCCTTCGCCAATATCGGCTCCGATCCGGCGCTGATGCTGACTGGGCCGGTCGACGTCACCCGGAAGCTACTGGCCCGCGCCGGCATGGGCATCGGCGACATCGACCTCTTCGAGGTGAACGAAGCCTTCGCGGCCGTGGTGCTGCGCTACCTGCAGGCCTTCGACCTCTCGCCGGACAAGGTGAACGTGAACGGCGGGGCGATCGCCATGGGCCATCCACTCGGCGCGACGGGCGCCATGCTGCTGGGCACCGCGCTCGACGAGCTCGAGCGAAGCGGCAAGGGCATCGCGCTCGTCACTCTCTGCATCGGGGCTGGCATGGGCACGGCCTCCATCATCGAACGGGTGTGACCATGATGGCGATGAAGACCGGATCGGGGTCGCCCCTCCGGGCCGCGGCCCTCGCGGCCGCCCTGCTGCTCTGTGTCCTTCCGCTCGCCGCGCGCGCCGACGAGGAGGCCGACCGGCACGCCGCGGCCGCCGAGGTGCTGCAGACGCTGCACTCGGCCGAGATGGTCGCCAACATCCTGCCGAGCCTCGTCCAGCAGCTGCGGCTGAACCTCACGCGGGGCGATCCCACGCTCGGCCGGCAGTTCGACGCCTTCGCGCCGCACCTGCTCGAGAAGGCCGAGGCCCAGAAAACCGTCCTGCTCGACAAGCTGGTCGACGTCTACGCCAAGACGTTCACGCTGGTCGAACTCAAGGACATGCTGGCCTATTACAAGACGCCGGTCGGCCAGCGCATCATCGAGACGCAGGGCTCCATCAACCGCGACATGCTGGCCGCCGCCCGCGACTGGGGCAACGGCGTCGCCCGGGCGATGGCACAGGACGCCGCGGCCGAGCTGCAGGGAACGACCAAGACGCCCTGACCGGCATCCCCCCTTCATCCGCGCCCGGAGACCGATCCCGTGGACCTTGCCAACTTCCGCCTCGAGACCGACGCCGCCGGCCTCGCGCTGCTGACCTGGGACATGCCGGGACGCTCGATGAACGTCATCACGGAAGCCGTGATGGACGAGCTCGACCGCGTGATCGACCACGTCGCGGGCGAGCCGGCCATCAGGGGATGCGTCGTCACCTCCGGCAAGGAGACGTTTTCGGGCGGCGCCGACCTCACCATGCTGCACGGGCTCGCCACCGCCTACGACCGGACCGCGCGCGAGCAGGGCGACGCCGTCGCCATGGAGGCGTTCTTTGCCGGCGCGCGGCGGCTCTCGCTGCTGTTCCGCAAGCTCGAGACCTGCGGTAAGCCCTTCGCGGCCGCCATCAACGGACTATGCCTCGGGGGCGCCTTCGAGCTCGCGCTGGCCTGCCACCACCGCGTGATGGCGGATACGGAGAAGGCGCGCGTCGGCCTGCCGGAGGTGAAGGTGGGGCTGTTCCCCGGCGCCGGCGGCACGCAGCGCGTGCCGCGCCTGATGCCGACCGCGGACGCGCTGCAGATGCTGTTCCGC
Organism: uncultured Lichenihabitans sp.; assembly: GCA_964252065.1. GTDB lineage: Bacteria > Pseudomonadota > Alphaproteobacteria > Rhizobiales > Beijerinckiaceae > Lichenihabitans. Next base: position 5,393 of record CAXUMV010000040.1, on the reverse strand, counting down.
GGCGAGCAGATCAAGCCGCAGGCCGCCAGGGCCATGGGGCTGGTGCATGCCCTCGCGCCGCCCGCCGATCTGATCGCCATCGCCAAGGCCTGGATCGCGGGGGGCGGCAAGGGCGTCGCGCCCTGGGACGAGAAGGGGTTCAAGCCACCCTCGGGGCGGGTCTATTCGCCCGCGGGCATGATGACCTGGCCCCCCGCCAACGCGATCTACCGCCGCGAGACGCAGGACAACTACCCGGCCGCCAAAGCCATCCTGCAATGCGTCTACGAGGGGCTGCAGCTGCCCATCGACCTCGGCCTGCGGGTCGAGGCCCGGCAGTTCGCCGCGATCCTGCGCTCGCGGCAGGCCTCCGCCATGATCCGCTCGCTGTTCCTGTCGATGGGGGAGCTGAACAAGGGCGCGCGGCGCCCGCGCGAGGTGCCGCCCACCGCCATCCGCACGCTCGGGGTGATCGGGGCCGGCTTCATGGGGGCGAGCATCGGCTACGTGGCGGCCAATGCGGGCCTCGCCGTGGTGCTGGTCGACCAGACCCAGGAGGCGGCCGACAAGGGCAAGGCGCATGCCCACAAGCTGATGAGCGACCAGATCGCCAAGGGCCGCGCGAAGAGCGCCGACCGCGACGCGCTGCTGGCGCGCATCACGGCGACGCCCGACTACGGCGCCCTCAAAGGCTGCGACCTCGTGGTC
>CAXUMV010000040.1:0-4696 GCA_964252065.1 uncultured Lichenihabitans sp. | reverse complement strand
GTCGAGGCCGTGTTCGAGGACCGGGCCGTCAAGGCCGAGGCGACGCGGCGCGCCCAGGCGGTGCTCGGGCCGGAGGTGATCTTCGCGTCCAACACCTCGACGCTTCCCATTACCTCGCTGGCCGAGAACGCCCTGGATGCCGAGAATTTCCTGGGCGTGCACTTCTTCTCGCCGGTCGAGAAGATGCCGCTGGTCGAGGTGATCAAGGGCGCCCGCACGGGCGACCGGGCCGTGGCGGCCGCGATGGATCTCGTCAAGCTGCTGAAGAAGACGCCGATCGTCGTCAACGACGGCCGCGGCTTCTACGCCAACCGCTGCGTCTTCGCCTATCTGCTCGAAGGCCACATCATGCTGCGCGAGGGCATCCCGCCCGCCATGATCGAGAACCTCGCCCGGCAGGCCGGCATGCCGGTCGGGCCGCTGTCGCTCACCGACGAGGTCGCCATCGACCTCTGCCGCAAGGTGATGATCGCCGCCAAGGCCGATCTCGGGGAGGCCGCGGTCGACGCCGACCAGATGGCGCTTCTCGACGCGATGGTCGAGACGCATGGCCGGCTCGGGCGCAAGAACCGCAAGGGCTTCTACGACTACCCCGAGCGGGGGCCGAAGCGCCTCTGGGCCGGGCTGCACGAGTTCGCGAGGACCGCGCTCGATCCCGACACGGTCGATGTCGGCGAGCTCAAGCAGCGGTTCCTCGCGACCCAGGCCATCGCGGCGGTCCGCACGCTCGAGGAGGGCATCGTGACGGACGCCCGGGAGGCCGATGTCGGCTCCATCGTCGGCTTCGGCTTCGCGCCCTTCACGGGCGGCACCCTGTCCTACATCGAGGGGATCGGGCTGCCGCAGTTCGCGCTGCTCTGCGACACCCTCGCCAAGCGCCACGGCTACCGCTTCGATCCGCCCGGGCTGCTGCTCGACATGGCCAGGGACCACGAGACGTTCTATGGCCGCTTCGGGGCTAAGGCGGCGTGAGGCGCAGTTCTACCCTTCTCCCGCCAGAGCGGGAGAAGGTGGCACGGTGAAACCGTGACGGATGAGGGGATCCTCGGCCTCGCAAGTCCCCTCATCCGCCCTGTCGGGCACCTTCTTCCGCAAGCGGGAGAAGGGCACCATCGCGCTGTCCGGTGCGGGACGGGAAACAAACAATGGCAGTAACTTATGTTCCATGTGGTGCGGCCAAGAGGACTCGAACCTCCACGGGTCTCCCCACTAGCACCTCAAGCTAGCGCGTCTACCAATTCCGCCATGGCCGCCCATGCCCGCGACGCGTTGCGTCTCGGCAGGCCGGCCCGTCTAACAAATCCCCCTGCGCCGTGCAAGCCGCGTCACCCGACGCTGGGATCAGCCGTTGGTCGGGCGGGGGGCGACGACGTGTTCCTTGAGGACGGCGCCCTCGGGGCCATCGACCTCCTTGAGCAGGACGTCGTAGCCCCAGAGGTCGGCGAGGTGCTGCAGGACCTTGCGGCAGTCGTCGGGCTGGAGCAGCAGGCCGTCGCGGACGTGGTGGTGGACGATCAGCTTGCGGTCGCCCGCAAGATCGACGTCGACCACCTGGATGTCGGGATCGATCCAGGCGACGTCGTACTGCCGCGCGAAGGAGCGGCGCAGGGCCCGGTAGCCGCGCTCGTTGTGGATCGCGGCGACTTTCAGGTCCTCCTGCTCGGGGTCGTCGGCGACGTGGAACAGGCGCCAGTCGCGCATCAGCTTCGGGCTCAGGAACTGGGCGATGAAACTTTCGTCGCGGTAGTTGGCCCAGATGTCGCGCAGCACCCCCATGGCGTCGCCGCGGCCGGCGATCTCGGGGAACCACTCGCGGTCCTCCTCGCTCGGCTGGAGCACGATCCGCTCGATGTCCTTCATCATGTCGAAGCCGAGCGCGTAGGGGTTGATCCCGTTGTAATGCTGGCTCTCGTAGGTCGGCTGGCGCACGACGTTGGTGTGCGACTGCAGGAACTCGAAGAACGCGCCGTCGCCGATCTGCCCGCGCTCGTGCAGCCGGGTCATGATGGCGTAGTGGCAGAAGGTGGCGCAGCCCTCGTTCATCACCTTGGTCTGGCGCTGGGGATAGAAGTACTGCGCCGTGAGGCGGACGATGCGCAGCACCTCGCGCTGCCAGGGTTTCAGGCGCGGCGCCGATTTCTCGAGGAAGTGCAGGATGTTCTCCTGCGGCAGGTCGAGCATGGCCTTGCGCAGCGCCTCGCTCTGCAGCTTGGCGCTCTGGGGCGCCTTGCTGGGCACGGTGCGCCACAGGTCATTGTACATCTGCTCGCGATGCAGCTCGCGGTCGCGCTCGCGCCGCTCCTCCGACTTGAGGTCGATCGGCTTCTTGCGGGGATAGCGGTGGATGCCCTGCGCCTGCAGCGCATGGGCGCTGTCGATCAGCCGCTCCACCGCGGCCTCCCCGTAGCGCTCCTCGCAGTTGGTGATAAACCGCTTGGCGAAGGTCAGGTAGTCGAGGATGCCGTCGGCGTCCGTCCACTGCTTGAACAGGTAGTTGTTCTTGAAGAAGTGGTTATGCCCGAACGCCGCATGCGCGATCACCAGCGTCTGCATCGTGGCGGAGTTCTCCTCCATGATGTAGCTGAGGCACGGGTTCGAGTTGATCACGATCTCGTAGGCAAGGCCCATGTAGCCCTTGCGGTAGCTCGCCTCCTGCTGGGCGAACTGCTTGCCGAAGGACCAGTGCTTGTAGAGCAGCGGCATGCCGGTCGAGGCATAGGCGTCGAGCATCTGCTCGGCCGTGATCACCTCGATCTGGTTGCGGTAGGTCGACAGGCCGAGGTCGTGCTCGGCGATGTCCGCGCAGGCGTCGTGCACGTGGCGGATCGTGTCGAAGTCCCACTCGTTGCCCTCGAAGAGCAGGCGGGAGGTCTCGGCGAGGCTCATGGCTCGGCCCTCGCGGCGGCGCCCTCGCGGGCCTTCTGGAACAGCTCGCGGAACACGGGGTAGATGTCGCTGCGCTGGTTGACGCGGCGCATTGCGAAACGGCTGGTCGCCTTCACCATCTTGTAGGTGCGCCACAGGGTGGTGCCCTGGCTGGACGGGCCGAAGCGCGAGCCGCCTTCGTCGCCCACCTCGAGATAGGCGTAGTACTGGCAGGCCGGCAGCAGCACCTCCTGCAGGAGGGTGCGCACCTTCTCGGCGTCGCTCGAGGAGTTGTCGCCGTCGGAGGCCTGCAGGCCGTAGATGTTCCAGTCGTTCGGGCTGTAGCGCGCGGCGACGATGCGCTTCATCTCGTCCAGCGCCGAGGAGACGAGCGTGCCGCCCGTCTCCGCGCTCGTGAAGAAGGTCTCCTCGTCGACCTCCATCGCCTTGTCGGTGTGGCGGATGAACACGATGTCGACGTGGCGGTAGCGGCGCGTCAGGAAGATGTGCATCAGCATGAAGAAGCGCTTGGCGAGGTCCTTCATGTGCTCGGTCATCGAGCCCGACACGTCCATGATGCAGAACATCACGGCCTGGGCGATCGGCTTGGGGAACGGCTCGAAGCGCCGGTAGCGCAGGTCCATCGGGTCGAGATAGGGCGTGCGCGAGGCGCGCTGCTTCAGCGCCGCGAGCTCGGTGCGCTTGGCGGCCGCCGCCTCGCTCCCCGCCTCCTCGAGCGCCTCCACCTCGGCCTGCAGGCCCGCGATCTCGTCCGCCTTGGGGCGCCGCATGGCGATCCGCCGCGCCATGGCGTTGCGCATGGTGCGGTTGAGCGCGATGTTGGCGGGCGAGCCCGACACGGTGTAGCCGGCCCGGCGCATGCCCTGCGTCTCGGTCACGGACAGGCGGCGCTTGGCGAGGTCGGGAAGCTCGAGGTCGTCGAGGAAGATGTTCAGGAACTCTTCCCGGGTCAGCACGAAGCGGAACTTGTCCTCGCTCGAGGCACCCCCCTCCCCGGCCCCCGAGCCGCGCCCCTTCCCCGAGCGGGGCCGCTCGATGGTGTCGCCCTCGGTGTAGTTGCGGTTGCCGGGCAGGATGTAGTCGTGCTTGCCCCCGGCGCCCTGGCGCCGGAGGTTGGGCTCGGTGATGCCGTCGGTCTGGATCTCGACCTCGCCGGCCTGGTCCAGATCCTTGATGTCGCGGGTCTTGGCGCTGTCCCGCACCGCGCGCTGCACCTGGTCCTTGGCGCGGCGCAGGAAACGCTGGCGGTTCGCGAAGCTCTTGCCGCCCGGGTTCAGACGACGGTCGACGATATGCATCCTGCCTCTGCGGTCTGCCCGGGCCCTGCGGCCCGCGGCGGTGAGAACGACGCCACTCGGCCGTGCCCCCGGCCGATCCCCTTCAACACTACAGCCCCTGGCCTCACCCCGCCGTCCGGCTCAGCCGGCCTGCTTCACACGCATATACCATTCCACGAGGCGGCGGACCTGGCGTTCCGTGTAGCCGCGCGAGATCATGCGCTCGACGAACTGCTCGTGCTTCTTCTCGGAGTCGCTGTCCTTCTTGGAGCCGAAGCTGATGACCGGCAGCAGCTCCTCGACCTGGCTGAACATGCGCCGCTCGATGACGTCGCGGATCTTCTCGTAGCTGGTCCAGCTCGGGTTGCGGCCCGCGTTGTTGGCCCGCGAGCGCAGCGCGAACTTGACCACCTCGTTGCGGAAGTCCTTCGGGTTGGCGATCCCGGCGGGCTTCTCGATCTTGGTGAGCTCCTGGTTCAGGAGCTCGCGGTTGAGCAGCTGGCCCGTGTCGGGGTCCTTGAAGTCCTGGTCCT